>NZ_JBEYZY010000014.1:0-40684 GCF_040646295.1 Streptomyces sp. NPDC046197
TCATCGGACAGCACAACTTCGATGGCACGAGGACCCCGAGACATGAAAACAGGCTACAGACTTAACCGTGCAATTTCTGGCGCATCACACTAGCGGGTGCGGGGCTCGCGCCACATCGGCCACATGTGGGGGCCGTCGGGCAGATCGAGGGTGCGGCCGGTGAACGTGAAACCGAGGCGCTCGTACAGCTTGCCGCTGCGGGCGCTGCTGGCCTCCAGATAGGCGTGCAGGCCCTCGCGGTCGCAGCGGTCCAGCACGTGCTGGACGAGCGCGGCACCCAGGCCCTCCCCCTGACGGGCCGGCCTCACGCCGATCATCCACAGGTACTCGTGCGCACGGTCCGCGGGATGCGACTGGGCCATCAGGCGGGCGATCTGCTCCACGCGCTCGTTCGCCGGGTCGACCCTCTCGCGCAGTCGCGTGGCGTCGTCGGCCTCACCGGCTCCGCCCTCGCCCCCCGCGTGACCGTCTCCGGCGGGCACGGACAGCCACAGCGCGCACGCCGCGCCGTCCTCGGTGACATCGATCCGGCCCTCGGCGAGCACGATGTCCGTGAACGCGGCCATCAGCCGGTGGTGGGTCGCACGGCGGTACTCCTCGCCCGGGAAGACCCAGCCGCTGACCGGGTCGTCCTGGAAGGCCTCGTCCAGCAGCCGCACGACCGGCTCGCGGTCGCCCTCGCCCGCCGCCCGGATCCCCACGCCCATCTTCCGCCCCTCCGCTCTCAACCAGCCCATTCCATATGGGAGTTGAGACTACTGGGTGCGGGACGCAGGGGAGGGCGGGCCCCGCACACCGTGGGGCAGTGCGGGACCCGCCGGACCGGGGCCACCAGGGCCGTACGGGGTCAGGAGCCGTACGAACGCGGTCGCCCCGGCGTCTTCTACCTCTGTGCCGTTGCCGGACTGGGCCGGGCCGGGCTCAACTGGTCCGCCTGGTCACGAACTCGGACAGGGCGAGCAGACCGCCCGCGGCCGCCGGGTCCGGGACGGCACGGGCCAGTTCGTCCAGGGCCCGGGCCATCCGGTCGGCCGCCTGGGCCTGGGCCCAGTCCCGGCCGCCGGCCCGTTCCACGGCGAGCACGGTGCGGTCCGCCTCTCCTTCCTCGTACGGCTTGGCGTACAGCTCGGCCAGTTCGGCGGCGGCCGATGTGCCGGAGGTGAGCGCGGCGACCACCGGCAGGGACTTCTTGCGGACCGCCAGATCGGCGCCGGCCGGCTTGCCGGTGCGGTCCGGGTCGCCCCATATGCCGATGACGTCGTCGATGAGCTGGAAGGCGAGCCCCGCCTGGCGGCCGAACGCGTCCAGCGCCGCCACGTCCTCCTCGGCCGCTCCCGCGTACAGCGCGCCGACGGCGCAGGCACAGCCGAGCAGCGCGCCGGTCTTGGCCTCGGCCATGGCGAGGACCTCCTCCAGCGTGACCTCGGTGGGGGCACGCCGCTCCAGCGCCGTGTCCGCCTGCTGGCCGGCGCACAGTTCGACCACGCAGGCGGCGAGCCGGGCGGCGGCCGCCCCGGAGGCCGGGTGCGGGTCCTCGGCGAGGAGCCGCAGGGCCAGTGCCTGCAGCGCGTCCCCGGCGAGGATCGCGTCGGCGTCGCCGAAGACCGTCCACGCGGTGGGCCGGTGGCGGCGGGTGGCGTCCCGGTCCATCACGTCGTCGTGCAGCAACGTGAAGTTGTGGACCAGCTCCACCGCCGCGGCGGCCCGCGCCGACGCCTGCCGTGCCCTCGTCCCGCCGAGCGCGGCGGCCGCGACGAGGACGAGCGCGGGACGTATCGCCTTGCCCGCGTGCCCGGTCGCCAAAGTGCCGTCGGCGTGCTCCCAGCCGAAGTGGTAGCGCGCGATCCGGCGCATCGAGGCGGGCAACGAGGCGACCGCCGCCCGCAGTTCGGGTTCGAACGAGGCCCGGGCGCCCTCCAGGATCACCGCCGCGTCGTGCCAGTCGGGCGTGCCCGCCGGGTACTCCGCGCGGCCGCCGACCGGCCGCCGCGGGAGCGGCTCGGCGGGCGGTGCCGCCTCGCGGCCCGGCCGCGAGGCGGCGGGCTGCGTCCCGGCCGGGCGCTGCGTCGCCTTCGTCATGAACTCGGCCATGGGGTCCCCCTCGGAGAGTCCGCGGACGCCGGCACTTCGACTGTTGGAACTACGCGCGTACCCCCGGGGTGTACCCGCCCGGGCGGGCGGGGACACCGGGCTCCGGTGGCGGGTGTCAGCGCCAACGGCCGACCTCGACGTTCTCCAGGACGCCGAGCGCGTCCGGCACCAGGACCGCCGCCGAGTAGTAGGCGGTCACCAGGTATTTGATGATCGCCTGCTCGTTGATGCCCATGAACCGCACGGACAGGCTCGGCTCGATCTCGTCCGGGATGCCCTTCGCGCGCAGCCCGATCACCCCCTGGTCCTCCTCGCCGGTCCGCAGGGCGATGATCGAGCTGGTGCGGGCCTCGGTGACCGGGATCTTGTTGCACGGGTAGATCGGCACACCGCGCCAGGTGGGGATGCGGTTGCCGCCGATGTCGATGGTCTCCGGCACCAGGCCCCGCTTGTTCAGCTCCCGGCCGAACGCGGCGATCGCGCGCGGGTGGGCGAGGAACAGCTTGGTGCTGCGCCGCCGGCTGAGCAGTTCGTCCATGTCGTCCGGGCTCGGCACGCCGTCGTGCGGTTGGAGCCGTTGTTCGTACTCGCAGTTGTGGAGCAGGCCGAACTCCCGGTTGTTGATGAGCTCGTGCTCCTGACACTCCTTCAGTGCCTCGACGGTCAGCCGGAGTTGCTGCTCCGTCTGGTTCATCGGCTGGTTGTAGAGGTCGGCCACACGCGTGTGCATGCGCAGGACGGTCTGGGCGATGCTCAGTTCGTACTCGCGGGGCCTGGGTTCGTAGTCGACGAAGGTGTGCGGGATGTCCGGCTCACCGCTGTGGCCGGCCGCGAGGTCGACCGCCTTCTCGCCGAACTTGTTGGTGCGCTGCTCGGGGATCGAGCGCTGCCGCTGGAGGTGGTCGCGCAGGGACTCGGCGCGCTCGGCGACCTGCTCGAAGTCGTGCCGGGACAGGATGAGGACCGTGCACGCGGTGTCCGCGCGGGCCGTGTACTCCCAGATGGCGTCGGGGTCGAGCAGCGCCGCCTCGCCGAAGTGGGCCCCGTCCGCGAGGACACCGAGGACCTGGTCGTCGCCGTAGGGGCCGGTGCCGATCTTCTCGATCCTGCCGTGCGCCAGCAGGTGGACCTCGTCCGCCGGGTTGCCGAACGAGGCGATCACCTGGCCGGCGCCGATCTCCCGCTGGCGGCAGCGCTGCGCGAGCTCGGAGAGAACCTCCTCGTCGTCGTACCCCCGCAGGGCGGGCAGCTCGCCCAGTTCCGCAGGAATGACCTCCACGCGGTCGCCGGTCTTCACGAAGGTGATGCGGCCGTCGCCGACGGTGTAGGTAAGCCGTCGGTTCACCCGGTACGTACCGCCCTGCACCTCGACCCAGGGCAGCGTGCGCAGCAGCCAGCGCGAGCTGATCTCCTGCATCTGGGGAACGGACTTGGTGGTGGTGGCCAGGTTCCGCGCGGCCGCGGTGCCGAGACTCTGCTGCGGCCGGTCCTGCTCCGTGCGAACCTCTTCGCCTACCGACATAGAGAATTGCCCTCCCGATCATGCCCGGCGCCATCGGCACGGGGCATCGATTTGCGTGGACCAGCCTTCCATCACGGAGCGTGTCGGTGCTATTACACGAAAGAGCGGGAATGGATCACCGTCCCGCAGGGCACACACGGGGATCCCGTCCGCGCGTCGCGCGCCCCGCCGCCGGTCGCGGCCCCGGGTGACAATGGCCGCGTGTCCAGCGTGTACGCCCACGAGCTCGCCGCACTGCGCCCGCGGCTCCCCTCGCCCCTGCAGGAGCTCACCGACGACCGGTTCACCCGGCACGGTCTGCGTCTCCTGCTCAAGCGGGACGACCTGATCCACCCGGAGCTGATCGGCAACAAGTGGCGCAAACTCGCGCCCAACCTGCAGGTCGCGGCCGGGCGGACGATCGTCACGTTCGGTGGCGCGTACTCCAACCATCTGCGCGCCACCGCAGCCGCGGGCCGGCTCCTCGGCCTGCCCACGGTCGGTGTCGTCCGCGGTCAGGAGCTGGCCGACCGCCCGCTCAACCCCTCGCTGGCCCGATGCGCCGCCGACGGGATGCGCCTGCACTTCGTCGACAGGTCCGCGTACCGGCGCAAGGGCGAGCCGGAGATCATCGCCGCGGTGCTGGACGCGGTCGGCGCGCGGGACGCCCATGTCGTCCCGGAGGGCGGCAGCAACTCCCTGGCGGTGCGCGGCTGCCGCGCCCTCGGCGCGGAACTCCGGGATCACGCGGACGTCGTGGCGCTGCCCTGCGGCACCGGCGGCACCCTGGCCGGACTGGCGGCCGGCCTCGCACCCGGCGGGCGTGCCCTGGGGATACCGGTCCTCAAGGGCGGTTTTCTGGGCGCCGAGATACGGGCCCTGCAGCAGGAGGCGTTCGGCGCGTGCCGGGGCACCTGGTCACTGGACGACCGCTTCCACTTCGGCGGCTACGCCCGCACCACCCCCGAGCTGGACGCCTTCGCCGAGGACTTCACCCACCGCCACGGCGTCCCGGTCGAGCGCCTGTATGTCGCCAAGATGCTGTACGCGCTGCTGGCCCTGGCCGACGAGGGCGCCTTCCCGCGCGGAACAACCGTCGCAGCGGTCATCACGGGCCGCCCCTTCCCCACGGGTTCACCGCTCCCTCACGCCGCCTCCCGGTAGGCCGCCGCCTCCTCCAGGTCCAGCCTGCGCAGCAGGGTGCGCAGCATCTCGTCGTCGATGTAGCGGCCGTCCCGCAACCGTACGAAGACGTCGCGCTCGGCGCTGATCATCTCCCGGGACAGGCGGCGGTACGTGTCGTCGACCGACTCGCCGGTGGTGGGGTTGACCTGGCCGAGGCGCTCCCAGACGGCGTTGCGGCGGCGTTCCAGGGCCGAGCGGAGCCGGTCGGCGAGCGGCGGTGGCAGGGCGTTGCGGTCGTCGGCGAGGAGTTCCTCCAGGCGCCGCTCGGCGGCCCGGGACGCCTGTGCCTGGGCGTTCGCCTCCGCGAGCGTCGCGGCCTGCGGGTCACGGCGGGGGAACCTGAGCAACCGGATCAGCGGCGGCAGGGTCAGCCCCTGCACGACCAGCGTCCCGATGACCGTCGTGAAGGTCAGGAAGAGGAGCAGGTTGCGCTGCGGGAAGGGCCGGCCGCCGTGCACCGTGACGGGGATCGAGAAGGCGATGGCGAGCGACACCACGCCCCGCATCCCGGCCCACGCGGTGACCATCGCACCCTTCCAGGTGGGGTTCTCCTCCCGCTCCCGGATGCGTCTGGACAGCAGGCGGGGCACGAAGGCCGCGGGATACACCCACACGAACCGGGTCGCGACCACCACCAGGAAGACGGCGACCGCGTACCAGGCGGCCGCCGACCCCTCGTACTGGCCAAGCCCTCTCAGGACGATCTGCAGTTGCAGCCCGATCAACGCGAAGACCGCCGACTCCAGGACGAAGGCGACCATCTTCCACACCGCTTCCTCCTGGAGCCGGGTGGCGAAGTCGACCTCCCAGGCGCGGTGCCCGAGGTAGAGCGCGACCGTGACGACGGCCAGGACGCCGGAGGCGTGGACCTGCTCGGCGACCCCGTAGGCGACGAACGGGATCAGCAGGGACAGCGTGTTCTGCAGCAGCGGCTCTCTGAGACGTGTGCGCAGCCAGTGGATCGGTGCCATCAGCACCAGCCCCACGCCGACGCCGCCGACCGCCGCGAACAGGAACTCCCGCACTCCCCCGGCCCAGGTCGCGGCCTCCCCGACCGCGGCGGCGAGCGCCACCTTGTAGGCGGTGATCGCGGTGGCGTCGTTGAGCAGGGACTCGCCCTGCAGGATGGTGGTGATCCGCGACGGCAGCCCGACCCGGCGCGCCACCGCCGTGGCCGCGACCGCGTCTGGCGGCGCCACCACCGCGCCCAGCACCAGCGCGGCGGTCAGCGGCAGCCCCGGCACGATGAGGTACGCGGCCCAGCCGACGGCGAACGTCGCGAAGAGCACGTACCCGACGGACAGCAGCGCCACGGGACGCAGTTGCGCCCGCAGGTCGAGGTAGGAGCTGTCGACGGCCGACGTGTACAGCAGCGGCGGCAGCACCAGCGGCAAGACCACGTCGGGGTCCAGGGTGTAGTCGGGGACGCCGGGGATGTACGAGGCCGCCAGCCCCACGGCGACCAGGAGCAGTGGTGCCGGAACCGGGGTGCGCCGGGCGGCCCCGGCCACCGCGGCACTGAACGCCACCAGCAAAAGCAGCGGCATCACGTCCATCGTCCTCGCCCACCCTCGATTTTCCGCGCGACCACCCGCGCGCCCGTCGTAATCTGGCAATCATGAAACAGTGCACGCACGCCGGCACGCTGCCGCATCCGGAGCCCGAGCCCCAGAGCGAGACGTGTCCGGAGTGCCTGGCGAACGGCACACACCCGGTGCAGCTGAGGCTGTGCCTGATCTGTGGCCACGTCGGATGCTGCGACTCCTCGCCAGGACAGCACGCGACCAAGCACCACAAGGACACCGGGCACCCTGTGATGCGGACCTTCGAGCCCGGTGAGGACTGGCGTTGGTGCTTCGTCGACCACGTGCTCGTGTGAGCGCGGCGCCGGACGGTTCGACCCTCTGACGTCTGGGTACGTCAACCCGGCGCCCGCTGTTCCCAATTGGACCCGCAGACCCCTAGCCACGGAGCGTATCCGTAGGTTTACTATGAGTGACAGCAAGGGGTTGGGGTCACGGGACAGAAATGCCGAGAGCGCGATAGCGTCACGCTGAAACACGTATCGCGTCGGCCCGGAGGACGACTCCCGGCCCTGAGAAGCTTGTACCACCTTGGAGGTGAGGGTGTCCCAGATCGCAGGCGAGCCCGCGTCCCAGGACTTCGTGGAAGTCCGGCTGCCGGCTGCGGGTGCCTACCTGTCGGTGCTGCGCACGGCCACGGCCGGTCTCGCGGCCCGTTTGGACTTCACCCTCGACGAGATCGAGGACCTGCGCATCGCGGTGGACGAGGCCTGCGCGATCCTGCTTCAGCAGGCCGTGTCCGGCTCGGTGCTCAGCTGTGTCTTCCGCCTCGTCGACGACTCGCTGGAGGTCACCGTCTCCGCCCCGACCACGGACGGTCACGCCCCGTCGCGGGACACCTTCGCCTGGACCGTGCTGTCCGCCCTCGCGGGCAAGGTCTCCTCCGCCGTGGACGAGGACAAAACCGTTTCGATCAGCCTCTACAAACAGCGCGGCGCGGGACCCGGGCCGGCGTGAGGAACGGGGACGGGCCGGTGCGGGACGAAGAGCGCGGCACACGGGAGCTGCCGACCGAGGGCGGGACTGCGCCCCGCCCGGGCGAGTCCGGGAGCCCGGCGGAGCGCGGCCCGGAAGGGCCGGTCGGGTCCCGGCGCGCGGTGGGCGGCATCGACGGCATCCCCGAGCAGGCGAGGCCGCACCCGGAGGACGACTCGCCGGAGTCCGCCTTCCCGGGCGGGCAGCGTGATCAGGAAGGTGCCGTGCAGGCCGCCCCTCCACCGGCGCGGGGTGTGGTCTCCCCCGGCCGGCGGGGTCGCCCCTCTCGCGCGAAGCCGGGAGCGGGGGAGGAGGCGCGGGCTCGGGGAAGGGCAACGGGCGGGACGATGAGCGAGCACGAGCGATACCCAGAGGACGACGCGCGGGTCGTGCCGAGCGTGCACGACGCGCGGCACGACCCTCAGGACCGCAGCGGCGCACGCGCGATGTTCGTCAGGCTGCGCGCGCTGAAGGAGGGCAGCCGGGAGTACGCGGAACTGCGCAACCAGCTGGTCCGGATGCACCTGCCGCTCGTCGAGCACCTCGCGCGCCGCTTCCGCAACCGCGGGGAGCCGCTGGACGACCTCACCCAGGTCGCCACCATCGGGCTGATCAAGTCGGTCGACCGCTTCGACCCGGACCGCGGTGTCGAGTTCTCGACGTACGCGACCCCGACGGTCGTCGGTGAGATCAAGCGGCACTTCCGCGACAAGGGCTGGGCCGTACGCGTCCCGCGCCGTCTGCAGGAGCTGCGCCTGGCACTCACCACGGCGACGGCCGAGCTGTCCCAGCTGCACGGCCGCTCCCCCACGGTGCACGAGCTCGCCGAGAAGCTCGCCATCTCCGAGGAGGAGGTCCTGGAGGGCCTGGAGTCCGCGAACGCCTACTCCACACTGTCCCTGGACGTCCCCGACACCGACGACGAGTCCCCGGCGGTCGCGGACACCCTCGGCGCGGAGGACGAGGCGCTGGAGGGCGTGGAGTACCGCGAGTCGCTGAAGCCGCTGCTGGAGGACCTCCCGCCGCGCGAGAAGCGCATCCTGCTGCTGCGCTTCTTCGGCAACATGACCCAGTCGCAGATCGCGCAGGAGGTCGGGATCTCGCAGATGCACGTGTCCCGGCTGCTGGCCCGGACGCTGGCGCAGCTGCGGGAGAAGCTGCTGGTGGAGGAGTGAGCTCAGGGGAGGAGTAGCCGCACGACTGCTCCTCCGGTGAGCTTGCCGGTCCTACGGCTGCCAGTCCTGCGTCCGTCCGTCCTGCCCCAGCCGCGGCTCCTCGGCTGCCAGTCCTGCGGCCCCGGCTTTACGGGCCGCCGCCCTACGGCTGCCGCTGCCTGGGTTCCTCGGTGCGGCCCGGCCCCTTGATGCCGAGGGCCTGGGTCGTCGCGGGGTTCACCAGCAGAACCAGCGAGGCCACCGCCACCACCGCGAGCGCGATGCCCGCCGGAATCGCCAGGCTGTCCGCCTGCAGCAGGTTGTAGGCGACGGGCAGTGCCATGACCTGGGTGATCACCGCCGGGCCACGGCTCCAGCTGCGCCGCAGCAGCAGCCCCCGGGCCGCGAGCAGCGGCAGCAGTGCGAGGACGAGCACGGTGATCCCGCCGGTGACGGCCTGCTGCCGGTCGCCGGAGCCGCCCGTGATGCCGAGGACGAGCATCCAGACCCCGCCGACGACCAGGGCGAGCCCCTCCAGCGCGGCCAGCGCCGCCGCACAGGTCAGCCGTCGCGGGCGCGGGCCGGCGGCATCCGTGGCTTCGGGGGTGGGGTTCTGCTCACTGCTCACCCCTGAAGGGTAGCCGTCGCCTCCCGCCCCACGTGTCCAGGCTCACGTCCGCATCTCTTACCGGATCCCTACCTCGGTCTGGGCCGAGTACCGCCCAGTAGGTACGCTGCACCCCATGCGTGCACTTCTCGTGGTCAATCCGGCGGCAACCACCACAAGCGCACGTACGCGCGACGTCCTCATCCACGCGCTCGCCAGCGAGATGAAGCTGGAGGCGGTCACCACCGAGTACCGCGGCCACGCACGCGACCTGGGCCGGCAGGCCGCCGACAGCGACGACATCGACCTGATCGTGGCCCTCGGCGGCGACGGCACCGTCAACGAGGTCGTGAACGGCCTGCTGCACCGGGGCCCCGATCCGGAGGCCCTGCCCCGTCTCGCTGTGGTGCCCGGTGGCTCCACGAACGTCTTCGCCCGCGCCCTCGGGGTGCCGAACGACCCGGTCGAGGCCACCGGCGCCGTTCTGGACGCCCTGCGTGACGGCAGCGAACGCACGGTCGGCCTGGGCCTGGCCTGCGGTACGCCGGGCACGAAGGACGAGTCCGCACCGGCGCGCTGGTTCACGTTCAACGCGGGGCTCGGCTTCGACGCGGGTGTGGTCGGCCGCGTCGAGCAGCAGCGGGAACTGGGCAAGAAGTCCACCCACGCCCTGTACGTGCGCCAGGTGATCCGTCAGTTCCTGGGCGAGTCGAACCGCCGGCACGGGGCGATCACGCTGGAGCAGCCCGGCGAGGACCCGGTCACCGATCTGGTGGTGGCCATAGTCTCGAACACCTCGCCCTGGACGTATCTCGGCAATCGCCCGATGTACACATCACCTAAGGCCTCGTTCGACACGGGGCTCGACGTGCTCGGTCTCAGCCGTCTGTCGACGGCCGCGGTTGCCCGGTATGGCACCCAGTTGCTCACTTCGTCCCCGGAGCGCGGACCCCACGGCAGGCACGCGGTCTCACTGCACGATCTGAGCCAGTTCACCTTGCAATCGAAGGTGCCACTCCCCCTCCAGATGGACGGTGACCACCTGGGGGTGCGTACGAGCGTGACGTTCACAGGCGTACGCCGTGCACTGCGTGTGATTGTGTGAGCGGAACGGGCCAAAGTCCTTTCACTCGAACGTTTAGGCCAGGATCCACCCCATGGAAGTACGGCTGTGACCTAGTCGACACCGAGGAATCAAAAAAAACTTTTCGGAAGGGGTTGTATCCGCCGCTGAGGTTTGCAAGTCTCTACGTGGCGATCGGGGCGGCCCCCCACCACGGGCCCCAGAGATCACCGGAACCCCTCTTCAAAACCCCAGGACCACGCCAGGGAAACCTGACGGTCGGCCCTTCCCTTGTTGAGGGATTCGTGAAAGCGTTCACATTCACAAGCAACTTGCATGTAAGACCAAGGAGAGGTAGCAGCCATGGACTGGCGTCACAACGCCGTTTGCCGCGAGGAAGACCCCGAGCTCTTCTTCCCCATCGGCAACACCGGTCCTGCGCTGCTGCAGATCGAGGAAGCCAAGGCCGTCTGCCGTCGCTGCCCGGTTATCGAGCAGTGCCTGCAGTGGGCGCTTGAGTCCGGCCAGGACTCCGGCGTCTGGGGTGGTCTCAGCGAGGACGAGCGCCGCGCCATGAAGCGCCGCGCCGCTCGCAACCGGGCCCGTCAGGCCTCGGCCTGACACAACCCACCCTGCTGACAGCCTGAGCTTGGCGGCGCGTACAGCGAGTACGCATCTCCCGCCCCCGAGCCGCAGCGCGCAGTACCCGCGCTTGAGAACAGCGAGCACTGGTCCCGGACCGATCACGGTCCGGGACTCTTTGCTGTGTACGGCCACCTCTGGCGTGGGTTGTGCGGCGATGCCGCCGATGACCGCTGCACACCAACGCGCCCCTGATGTGCGCTGCTTGTACGCCGGTGCCGGCATCGCTGCTTGAGTCCCGGGGGTGGGACCGCCACTTGAGTACCGGGGGTGGGACCGCTACTTGTGTGCCTGCACCGGGATGTCGAGGATCACGCGCGTGCCGCGTTCGGGAGCCGGGACCATGTCGAACGTACCGCCCAACTCGCCCTCGACCAGGGTGCGTACGATCTGCAGGCCGAGGTTGCCCGAGCGGTGCGGATCGAAGCCCGCGGGGAGACCGACGCCGTCGTCCTGGACGGTGACGAGCAGGCGGGCCTCGCGCGTGGTGCCGCCGCGGACCGCGGAGACCTCGACCGTGCCCGTGTCGCCCTCGCGGAAGCCGTGTTCCAGGGCGTTCTGCAGGATCTCGGTCAGCACCATCGACAGCGGGGTCGCGACCTCCGCGTCCAGGATGCCGAACCGGCCGCTGCGCCGGCCGGTGACCTTGCCGGGCGAAATCTCGGCGACCATCGCCAGCACCCGGTCGGCGATCTCGTCGAACTCCACACGCTCGTCCAGGTTCTGGGACAGCGTCTCGTGCACGATCGCGATCGACCCGACCCGCCGCACCGCCTCCTCCAGCGCCTCCCGCCCGCGCTGGGATTCGATGCGCCGGGCCTGGAGCCGGAGCAGCGCCGCGACCGTCTGCAGGTTGTTCTTGACCCGGTGGTGGATCTCCCGGATCGTCGCGTCCTTGGTGATCAACTCCCGTTCGCGGCGGCGCAGTTCGGTGACGTCGCGGAGCAGCACCAGCGAACCGATGCGCGTGCCCTTGGGTTTGAGCGGGATCGCCCGGAACTGGATCACCCCGTCGTTGGCCTCGATCTCGAACTCCCGGGGTGCCCAGCCGCTGGCCACCTTGACCAGTGCCTCGTCCACCGGCGCCCGGGAGGGCGCCAGTTCGGCGGTGGTCCGGCCGAGGTGATGGCCGACGAGGTCGGAGGCGAGGCCGAGCCGGTGATAGGCGGACAGCGCGTTCGGGGAGGCGTACTGGACGGTGCCGTCGGCGTCGAGCCGGATCAGGCCGTCGCCCACGCGCGGGGAGGCGTCCATGTCGACCTGCTGGTCCGGGAAGGGAAAGGATCCGGCGGCGATCATCTGCGCGAGGTCCGAGGCGCTCTGAAGGTACGTCAGCTCCAGCCGGCTCGGGGTGCGCACGGTGAGGAGGTTGGTGTTGCGGGCGATGACACCGAGGACCCGGCCGTCCCGCCGTACGGGAATCGACTCGACGCGGACGGGAACCTCCTCGCGCCACTCCGGGTCGCCCTCACGCACGATCCGGCCCTCGTCGAGTGCGGCATCCAGCATGGGCCGGCGGCCCCGCGGGACGAGGTGGCCGACCATGTCGTCCTGGTAGGAGGTCGGGCCGGTGTTCGGCCGCATCTGGGCGACGGAGACGTAGCGGGTGCCGTCGCGGGTGGGGACCCACAGCACCAGGTCGGCGAAGGAGAGGTCGGAGAGCAGCTGCCACTCCGAGACCAGCAGGTGGAGCCACTCGAGGTCGGAGTCGTCGAGGGCGGTGTGCTGGCGTACGAGTTCGTTCATGGAGGGCACGTTGCGAGCGTACCCGGGCGTTCGGCCGGCGTTCGAAACCGGCCACCAGCAACCGGACCGCACGGGTCGCCGGAGCCGCACGGGCCGGGGCGCCACCGGGCGACGGGGCCGGTACGGCCCCGGAAACACCCGCGGGCCGCGGCGCCTGGGAGGGACCCTCAACCCTCTCGGCACCGCAGCCCGGAGCAGTATCGGCCGTGGGGTGTGCGGTCCCGGTCGGCCGAAGGATGAGGACCCGGGGCAGTCAGGGCAGAGAGCTCCGGTTCCTCGGTCCGTCCTCCTGTGCGGGGAGGGCGGAGGCTCTTACGTTCACATGTTGTGCGCGGAACGTGTCGCGCGCGTTCACTCTTCGAGATTTCTGACTTCTCCCCGCATTCTGGACTAGACCACTCGGGCCTGTCCATGTGCGGGAAGTGGTTCGTTGTGGTTTCTTCACCAATCGGCTGCGCCCCGCAGGGGCTGATGTGGCCAACTGGTCGGACATCGCGGCGTCCATCACGCAGCCTAGCCCGCCCGGCTCAACTACGGGGCCAGACGGCCATGGCAATTTCCGCGAGAGCCTCCAGTTCCTCGCGACTCGCGCCGTCGCGCGCCTGCTGGGACATTCCCTGGATGATCGCGCCTACGTAGCGGGCGAGTGCGCCGGCGTCGGTGTCCGGCGGCAACTCCCCCATGGCGATGGCGTCTTTCATACGACTCTCGAAGGCGGCGATGCCGGCGATGCGCCGCTCGCGCAGGGACTGTTCGACCTCCGGGGTCGTGCAGTTGGTCGCCGCGTGGACGACCAGGCAACCGTGCGGGTGACCGGGTGCCGTGTAGGCGACGGCGGCCTCCCGCAGCGTCCGCTCGACGGCGGCCCGGGCGGTGGGCTCCTCGGCCAGGGCGCGGTCGCCGAAGCAGCCGTACCGGTCGTCGTACTCGCGCACGACCTCCGCGAAGAGCGCCTGCTTGTCGCCGAAGGCCGCGTACAGGCTGGGGGTGCCGATGCCCATGGCGCGCGTGAGGTCGGAGACGGAGGTGGCCTCGTATCCGTGCTCCCAGAAGGCGAGGAGCGCCTTCTCCAGAGCGGTGGCGCGGTCGAAGGACCGGGGGCGACCTCGGGGCCTGCCCCCCGATTCGGCCTGCTCACCCACCCTGACCTGTGCCTTTGTCTCCCGGGTGCTCGCCATGGAGGGCACTTTATAGCGGGCGCCGGAGAAACGTCAGAGGTCTGCCGCCGGCGGAGGCGCCCGCGCGGGGCATGGAAAGGGCGGCTCGCACCGGCCCCGGAACGGCGGCCCGCACTTGACCCCGGAATCCGCCTCCCACCCCCCTCCCCTGCGGTCAATTCTGTTAGATTGGTCTAAACCACAAGGCCCCTCTCTACCGGGTCCAGTCCCCTCTCCCCAGATCTCCGCAGATCTCCGCAGATCTCCTCAGATCGGCAGGCCCAGCGTGGAAGTTGTCATCGTTCCGGACGCCAAGGCGGGCGGCGAGCTCATCGCCGAGGCCGTGGCACAGCTCCTTCGGCGCAAGCCCGACGCCCTGCTCGGCGTGGCCACGGGTTCCACGCCGCTGCCCGTCTACGAGGCACTGGCGGCCCAGGTGCGCTCCGGCGCCGTGGACCCCTCCCGGGCCCGGATCGCCCAGCTCGACGAGTACGTGGGACTGCCCGCCGACCACCCCGAGTCCTACCGCTCCGTGCTGCGCCGGGAGGTGCTGGAGCCCCTCGGCATCGGGACGAACGCGTTCCTGGGGCCCGACGGCGCCGCCGCGGACGTGCAGGCGGCGTGCGAGGCCTACGACAGGGCGCTGGCCGCGGCGGGCGGTGTGGACCTCCAGTTGCTCGGGATCGGGACCGACGGGCACATCGGCTTCAACGAGCCGTGTTCGTCGCTCGCCTCGCGGACGCGGATCAAGACCCTGACCGAGCAGACCCGTATCGACAACGCGCGCTTCTTCGACGGCGACGTGGACCAGGTGCCGCACCACGTCATCACGCAGGGCATCGGAACGATCCTGGAGGCCCGGCACCTGGTACTGCTGGCCACCGGGGAGGGCAAGGCGGACGCGGTCGCCGCGACCGTCGAGGGGCCGGTCGCCGCGGTCTGCCCGGCCTCCGCGCTGCAGCTCCACCCGCACGCCACGGTCGTGGTCGACGAGGCCGCCGCCGCCAAGCTCAAGCTCGCCGACTACTTCCGGCACACCTACGCCAACAAGCCGCAGTGGCAGGGGATCTAGCCTCCGTCTTCCCTCACGCACGGCGAAGGTGCCGGACCCCTTCAGAGGGACCGGCACCTTCGCCGTCTGGACGTACGGACGTACGGACGATCTGGCGCACGGGCGTACGGGCGCGCGATACGGCGCCGGCGGGCTGCGGGGCGGGCGCGGTGCCGTGTCGGCGGGTGCTGTGCAGTGGCGGGCGCCGTTCGGAGGCGGGCGCGCGGTGCCGGAGCCGGCAGCGGTGCCCGGAGCGAGCCGACGGAGTCGGTCCGCTCGGCGTGGGCCGCGCCCCTTGCCGCGTCTTCCGCGCTCTGCGTGCCCGCGATGACCTCTGACGCCGCCCGGCCCGCATCCGGCTCCCTCCCCCCGCCTCTCGCGCCCTCCCCCCCCCCGCCCGCTTCCCCGCCTCCCGTGCGCTCTACGCGCCCGCGATGAGCTCCGCTGCTGCGCGGCCGCAGGCGTGGGAGGCGCCGTGGGTGGCTATGTGGAGGGCGCCTCGGGGCGTGGCCTGGGGTACGCCCATCTCCACCACGACGGTGTCGGGGCGGGCCGCGAGCAGGGTGTCGAGGGCGGTCGCCATCCAGGGGTGGCGGTGCTCGTCGCGGACGACGGCCACCACGCGTCGGCCGCCCGCCGCCGCCAGGGCCGCGCGTCCCGCGTCCTCGCCGGTGAAGCTGCCCGTCTGCGTGCCGGGCAGGAGACGGAGGAGCTCCGCGGCCACGCCCCACGGGGTCTCGTCGCCGACCGCGATGTTGGCGACGGGAGTGAGGGCGGCGACGTACGGCGGTTCGGTGAGCGGGGTGAAGGTCTCCGCGCCGGTGACCTCCAGGGCGCGCCGGGCCGCCGTCAGGCCGATCTCCGGATCGGGGACGCCCTTGGCGCGGTCGGCGGTGGCCGTCCAGGCGGCGAGCCCGCGCACCCGGCGTGCGGCGTCCGCCAGCCGCTCCTCGGGCAGTTCACCGGAGCGGACCGCCGCGACCAGGGCGTCCCGCAGACGCCGTACCGTCTCGTCGTCGGCCAGGCCGCCGCCCACGCAGATGGCGTCGGCCCCGGCGGCGATGGCGAGGACGCTGCCTCGCTCGATGCCGTAGGTACCGGCGATGGCCTGCATCTCCATGCCGTCGGTGACGATGAGGCCGTCGTAGCCGAGCTGCCCGCGCAGCAGGCCGGTCAGCACCCCGTGCGACAGGGTCGCCGGGCGGTCCGGGTCCAGGGCGGGGACCAGGATGTGGGCGCTCATCACCGCCTTGGTGCCCGCGGTGATCGCCGCGCGGAACGGGGCCAGTTCGCGCGCCCGGAGCACCGAGGCCTCCACGCCGATGCGGGGCAGCGCGTGGTGGGAGTCGACGGCCGTGTCGCCGTGCCCGGGGAAGTGCTTGGTGCAGGCGGCGACGCCGGCCGCCTGCAGGCCGCCGACATAGGCGGCGGTGTGCCGGGCGACCAGCTCGGTGTCGGCGCCGAAGGAGCGGACACCGATGACCGGGTTGGCCGGATCGGAGTTGATGTCGGCGGACGGCGCCCAGTTGAGGTTGACGCCGCACTCGGCGAGCCGTCGGCCGAGCTCGAAGGCCACGCGCCTGGTCAGCTCCACGTCGTCCACCGCACCCAGCGCGTGGTTGCCGGGGAAGCTGGAGCCGGTCCGCACCTCCAGGCGCGTGACGTCACCGCCCTCCTCGTCGATGGCGACCAGTACGTCGTCGCGTTCGGCGCGCAACTGGGAGGTGAGCTCGGCCAGTTGTCCGGGCGAGGCGATGTTGCGGCCGAACAGGCCCACCGAGGCCAGGCCCTCGCCCAGGCGGCGCAGCAGCCAGTCGGGGGCCGTGGTGCCGGTGAAGCCGGGCTGGAGGACGGTCAGCGCGTCACGGGTGAGGGTGTCGGTACCGCTGGCGAATGTCGTCATCGGGTGGCGTTATCCCTTCACGGCGCCCGCGGTCAGGCCCGCGGCCATCTTGCGCTGGACGAGGAGGAAGAGGACGACGATCGGCACGGCCATCATCGTGGCGCCGGCCATCATCGGGGCGTACTCGGTGCCGTGCTTGGTGGTGAAGTTGCCGAGCCAGACGGTCGCGGTCTGGTGTTCCTGGCTGAGCAGCATCAGGGCGTAGAGGTATTCGTTCCACGCCTGGATGAAGCCGTAGACCGAGGTGGCGACCATGCCCGGGGCCAGCAGGGGGAAGACGACCCGGAGGAAGGCGCCGGTGCGGGAGCAGCCGTCGACCATGGCGGCCTCCTCCAGCTCCCGGGGGATGTTGACGATGAAACCGCGCAGTGTCCACACCGTGAAGGGGAGGATGAAGGTCAGGTAGGTGATGATGAGGCCGGTCAGCTTGTCGTACTGCTCCAGGTCGTTCAGCAGCAGGAACACCGGGATGATCATGGCGACGAGCGGAACCATCTGCACCGCCAGGATGCCCACGATCACGATCTTGCGGCCGCGGAAGGCGAACCGCGAGATGGCGAGCGCGGCCAGCATGCCGACGACCATGCCGATCACCACGACCGACAGCGACACCACGAGGCTGCGGCCGACCGGGCCCCAGAAGTCGGCGATGTCCAGCGCCCGGCGGAAGTTGGCGAGCGTGATGCCGGTCGGCAGCAGGCTCGGATCGGGGTCGATGGCGTCCTTGGCCGGTTTGAAGGCCGTGTTGAGCATCCAGTAGAGGGGGAAGCCCGCGGTGACGAAGACGAGCAGGCCGAGCAGGTTCCAGCCGAGCCTGGACTTGCGGCGGCCAGGAGACGCGGGCGTCCTCGTGCTGGTCGTACTGGTCACGCCGGTCATTCCACGTCCCCGATCTTCAGCATCTGGCGCATGTACACGGCGACCACGCCGAGCAGGAGCAGCACGGTGATCAGGGCGATCGCCGAGCCCTGCGCGTAGTCGTTGACCACGAAGGCCCGGTCGTATGAGTAGGTGTTGAGCACCTGGAACTCCGCCTCGGGGTGTCCGCCCCGCATCACGAACACCTGCGGGAAGACACCCATGTCCCAGATCACCGACAGGGTCGTGAGCATCACGAGGATCGGCTTGAGGACGGGCAGGGTGACGTAGCGGAAGACGCCCCACGACCCGGCGCCGTCCAGCCGCGCGGCCTCCTCCAGCTCTCCGGGCACCTGGGTGAGTCCCGCGCCGAGTGTGATGGCCACGAAGGGCACCGCGCCCCACACCACCAGCAGCATGATCACGGCCAGGCCCTCGGGCCCGCTCGCGAACCAGTTGTGGCCGGTCATCCGCACCCCGGGCAACTTGCTGAGCAGGGCGTTGAAGACGCCGTAGTCCGAGTCGAAGAGCCACTTGAAGACGGTGGTGGCCACGATGACGGGCATGCCCCAACTGGCCACCAGGACAATGTTGATCAGGGTCTTCACCCAGCCCGAGACCCGCTGCAGCAGCAGCGCGACCGCCATTCCGGCGACCATGGTGAGCACCACGGAGCCGGCGGCGAAGACGATCGTGCGCAGCACGACCGCCCAGAACTCGCTGTCGCCGAGCACACCCGCGAAGTTGGTGAACCCGACCCACTCGGCCGACTGGAAACCCCACAGCTGCGGCTGGCCGAACTTCTGGAAGGACAGGGTGACCAGACGGGCCAGTGGATAGGCCATGACCAGGGCCAGGATGAGCAGGCAGGGCGCGAGCAGCAGCCAGGGGGTCGCGGCCCCGGTCGACGTGCGCTGTCCGCGCGGCCTGTCCGGGACGGCCGGTGGCGGCGCCTGCCGCGGTGGCGGCACCTTGGCGGGGGTGGTCGTGTCTGCGGCACTCATCGCGCGCTCCTCAGCGGTCCCTCGGGTGGTACGAGAAACAGGGCCCCGCCCCCGGACGTCCCCCCGGGGTCCAACGGGGCCCTGCGCTCAGGTCACTTGGTGTTGATGACCTTGTCGATCGCGGTGTCCGCCTCCTTGGCGGCGTCCTCGACCGACTTCTTGCCGGTGCCGATGTCCTGCAGCATGGTCTGCAGCACCTGGGCCTTCTCGACCTGGCCCCAGCCCGGGGCCATGGGGACGAACCAGTTGGACTCGGCCGCGGTGGCCGGGACGGCGGTGGCGGGGTCGTTCTTCAGGGTCGCGAGGTCGGTCTTGTTGTTGGGCAGGTTGCCCTTGCCGATCAGGCCCTTCTGGCCGGACGGGCCGGTGAAGGCGTTGATCCACTCGGCGGCGAGGGCCTGCGCCCTGGACTTCACCGGGACGGCGAGGTCGGAGCCGCCGAGGAAGACCGGCATGTTCTTGCCGGACGGGCCGGGCATCACGAAGTTCTCGAGGCTGTCCTTGAGCTTGCCGGTCTTGTCGTTCTTCGGGTCGGCCGCGGTCGCGCCCTCCCAGGCGGCGCCGAAGATCATGCCGGACCTGCCCTGGCCGTAGACGATGTAGCGGTCGGACTCGTCCTTGGTCTTGTCGCCGTGCATGTACTTGTCGACGACGGCCTTGAACTCGTTGAGCCCCTTGAGGGACTCCGGCGAGGAGAGGTTGGCCTTCCACTGGCCGCCGTCCTGCTTGGCGATGGAACCGCCGGCGTCGTAGACGAAGGACATGGCCGCGTACCAGTCGCGCGTGGGCTGGTACCAGGCGCTGAACTTGTCGCCCTGCTTCTTCTGCACCTTGTCGAGGTCGGCGGTGAGCTCCTGGTAGGTCTTCGGCACGGACTTCACGCCGGCCGCGGCGAAGACGTCCTTGCGCCAGTTGGCGACCCGGCCGCCCGCGTAGTAGGGGACGCCGTAGGTCTTGCCGTCATAGGTGACCGAGGCCTTGAGGCCGTCCAGCCAGGCGGCGGAGCCCGCGAACTTCGCCGGGTCGACGGGGGCGAAGGCCCCCTTGACCATGTAGCCGAGCATCTCGGTGTTGCCCATCTCGACCACGTCGGGGGCCTTGTCGGTGGCGAGGACCGCGTCCAGCTTGGCGTTCTTGTCCGGCCAGCCGTAGTACTCGTGCTTGATCTTCAGACCGGGGTGCTTGTGCTGCACCGCCGCGTCGGCGGCCTTCACCAGCTCGGGCCAGTTGTTCTGCGCGTCCACGGTGAGCCAGACGGTCAGCTCCTTGGCGTCCGCCCCGCCCTTGCCGCTGCCCCCGTCCTTGTCGCTCCCGCACGCCGCGATGGAGACCATCATGCCCGCGATACCGATCGCGGCTGCCAGCTTGCGCCTCACGCCACCCTCCTCAGGGATGCCCTCGAACCCCCCAGGCACCCTGCGGCGACCGTTGCGGTACTACCGCCCATGGGGCCGGGACCTGGACCAATGGTGTAGACCAGTACGGGGAGCTTGGCCCAGACCAATAGGGCTGTCAAGGGTGTGCAGTCGCACGCCAGACGTCCGTTATGGGACCGCGATATGCAGGGACCTTTCATTGCTCATCCGACAGAACGGACGGCTCCGCTCCGCTCAACCACTCGCCCGCGCTCCGGGCGTGCCACTCGCGCGCACCTGTGGACCACTGCTCCGGGCCGCGCGATGGACTAGACCAACGAGGGGCGCGAAGGTATACAGGGAGATCACGGAGCGTGCGGGTGGCCACCCGACACACAAAGCCGTGCCACGATGTGGGCCGTGGCCGATGGGCAAGGTCGGTCGCTTCGGCACAGGAGCCGGGAAGGCGGAGCATGAGCACCGACGTCAGCAGTGCGGAGAACGAGGGTGGAACGAGTGTCCGTACCGCGCGCGTGCCCAAGTACTACCGCCTGAAGAAGCACCTCCTCGACATGACCGATACGCTGCCGCCCGGCACGCCGGTCCCGCCCGAGCGCACCCTGGCGGCCGAGTTCGACACCTCGCGCACGACCGTGCGGCAGGCCCTGCAGGAACTGGTCGTCGAGGGCCGGCTGGAGCGGATCCAGGGCAAGGGCACCTTCGTCGCCAAGCCGAAGGTCTCGCAGGCGCTGCAACTCACCTCCTACACCGAGGACATGCGCGCGCAGGGCCTGGAACCCACCTCGCAGCTGCTGGACATCGGCTACATCACCGCCGACGACCGGCTCGCCGAGCTGCTCGACATCACGGCCGGCGGCCGGGTGCTGCGCATCGAGCGGCTGCGGATGGCCAACGGCGAGCCGATGGCGATCGAGACCACGCACCTGTCCGCCAAGCGCTTCCCCGCGCTGAGGCGCTCCCTGGTGAAGTACACGTCCCTCTACACCGCCCTCGCCGAGGTCTACGACGTGCACCTCGCCGAGGCCGAGGAGACCATCGAGACCTCGCTGGCCACGCCGCGCGAGGCGAGCCTGCTCGGCACCGACGTGGGCCTGCCGATGCTGCTGCTGTCCCGGCACTCCCTGGACCGGGAGGGCCGGCCGGTGGAGTGGGTGCGGTCCGTCTACCGCGGGGACCGCTACAAGTTCGTGGCCCGGCTCAAGCGGCCCGCGGACTGACCCGGCCGTTCCCCCGCGACCCAACCGTTATACGGACGAGGGGTTCCGCTGCGATGACGCCGTGACCTAGATTGCCTGCGCATTACACGGTGATCAGCGAGGGGACGGAGCCGCACATGTCAGATGCCCCGCAAGTCGGCAGAGGGGCGGTGACACCCGTGCGGGTGGTCATCGGCCTCTGCCTCGTCGCGCCGTTCGTGGCCATGCTGTGGGTCGGTTCGTACGCCAAGGCCGACCCCGCGTTCATCGGCATCCCATTCTTCTACTGGTACCAGATGCTGTGGGTGCTAGCGTCCACCGCCCTGACGATGGCCGCCCACCAACTGTGGCGGCGTGACCAGCGCGGCCGCGCCACCCGGTCCCAGGACGGGGGCGAGGCGAAGTGAAGAACGGCGTCAACGGCGTCGCGCTCGGCGTCTGCATCTTCTTCTTCCTGCTCGTCACGGTCCTGGGCTTCCTGGCCGCGCGCTGGCGGCGGGCCGAGAACGAGCACAGCCTGGACGAATGGGGCCTGGGCGGGCGGTCGTTCGGCACCTGGATCACCTGGTTCCTGCTCGGCGGCGACCTGTACACCGCGTACACCTTCGTGGCCGTACCGGCGGCGATCTACGCGACCGGCGCGGCCGGCTTCTTCGCGGTGCCGTACACGATCCTCGTCTACCCGCTGATCTTCACGTTCCTGCCGCGCCTGTGGTCGGTCTCCCACCGGCACGGGTACGTGACCACCTCGGACTTCGTGCGCGGCCGGTTCGGCTCCAAGGGCCTGTCGCTGGCCGTGGCGCTCACCGGCATCCTCGCGACCATGCCGTACATCGCGCTCCAACTCGTCGGCATCCAGGCCGTGCTGGACGTCATGGGCGTCGGCGGCGGTGACACCACCAACTGGTTCGTGAAGGACCTGCCGCTGCTGATCGCCTTCGGCGTGCTGGCCGCGTACACCTACTCGTCGGGACTGCGCGCGCCCGCGCTGATCGCGTTCGTCAAGGACGCGCTGATCTACATCGTGATCGCGGTGGCGATCATCTACATCCCGGTCAAGCTGGGCGGGTTCGACGTGGTCTTCTCCAAGGCGACCGCGGCGCTGAGCCAGACCAACCCCGTCACCGGGAAGCCGCGCGGCGCCGTCGTGCCGCCCGAGGCGGGCCAGTGGGCGTACGCCACCCTGGCGCTGGGCTCCGCGCTCGCGCTCTTCATGTACCCGCACTCGATCACCGCGACGCTGTCCTCGCGCAGCCGCGAGGTGATCCGCCGCAACACCACGATCCTGCCGCTGTACTCGCTGATGCTCGGCCTGCTCGCGCTGCTGGGCTTCATGGCGGTCGCGGCGGGCGTGAAGGTGCAGAACGGCCAACTGGCCATCCCGCAGCTGTTCGAGAACATGTTCCCGGACTGGTTCGCGGGCGTCGCGTTCGCGGCCATCGGCATCGGCGCGCTGGTGCCGGCGGCGATCATGTCGATCGCGGCGGCGAACCTCTTCACCCGCAACATCTACAAGGACTTCATCAGGCCGGACGCCACGCCGAAGGAGGAGACCCGGGTCTCCAAGATCGTCTCGCTGCTGGTGAAGGTGGGAGCGCTGGTCTTCGTCCTGACGATGGACAAGACGGTCGCCATCAACTTCCAGTTGCTCGGCGGCATCTGGATCCTGCAGACCTTCCCGGCCCTGGTCGGCGGTCTGTTCACCCGCTGGTTCCACCGCTGGGCGCTGCTCGCCGGCTGGGCGGTCGGCATGGTCTACGGCACCCTCGCGGCGTACGGGGTCGCCTCCCCCACGCAGAAGCACTTCGGCGGCTCGGCCAAGGAGATCCCCGGCATCGGCGAGATCGGCTACATCGGCCTGACGGCGTTCGTGTTCAACGTGGTGGTCGCGGTCGTCCTCACCTTCGTACTGCGGGCGCTGAAGGCCCCGGAGGGCACCGACGAGACCAAGCCGGAGGACTACACGGCGGACGCGGGCGATCCGGGCGTGGAGGTGGAGCTGCCGCCTGCAACGGCGGGGGCAAGTCACTGAATCCGGGAACAGTGCCATCCGCAGCGGGCCGCCGGCAGCGTCTAAGTCGGCGGCCCGCTGTCGTGTCTTCGTGCGCGCCCGCGCCCGCGACGGGAAGTCGCTCCCGGGCCCCGGCGACATCGCCCTGCTGACCCAAGAGTTGACGCTGTGACACCACACGAACACGACACAGGCACAACATGTGGGGGTGGCACAGCAGCCCGACACAAGATGTATGCTCATGCTCGCTGTCGCCGCAGGGGAATCCGGTGCGAATCCGGAACTGTCCCGCAACGGTGTACTTGTCGTGTCCGCGCTTGTGACGGACACGTACTCGCGTCAGTCCGAGGACCTGCCGACAGTGCGCCCGGCCGTCCGGTCCGGGTGCCCTGAACGTCCGGGCCTCGCGGAATGGGCCGGTGGACGCGACGCCGCGTGCGCTCGTGAGCTGCCCCCTGCCCTCGGCGAGGCCCCGTGCCGAGCGAGGGAGAGCCCCACGTGACCATCGCGCCAGCCGCCCCGGCTTCAGCCGCGGGTCTGGAGAACGACGGTCCCGGTGCCGCACTTCTGCGGACCCTGACCGAGCTGACCGCCGACCTCCCCGACGCCGACCCCGGCCGGGTCGCCGCCGCCGCGCTGCGCGGCCGGTCGGCGCGTGCGGACGAGACGGAACTGCGCGAACTGGCCACGGAGGCGGCCGCCGGGCTCATCTCCGAGGACCCCGCGTACTCCAGGCTGGCCGCCCGCCTGCTGACCATCTCCATCCGCGCCGAGGCCGCCTCGCAGGGCGTCACGTCCTTCACCGGCTCCGTCGCCGTCGGCCACCGGGAAGGGCTGATCGCCGACCGGACCGCCGCGTTCGTGCGTCTGCACGCCGAACGGCTCGACGCCCTGATCGATCCGGCCGCCGACGACCGCTTCGGCTACTTCGGCCTGCGCACCCTGCACAGCCGCTATCTGCTCCGGCACCCCATCACCCGCAAGGTCGTCGAGACCCCGCAGCACTTCATGCTGCGGGTGGCCGCCGGGCTCGCCGAGGACGACGGCCTGCGTTCGGTCGGTGAAGTGGCGGCCCTGTACCGGCTGATGAGCCGCCTCGACTACCTCCCCTCCTCGCCCACCCTGTTCAACTCCGGCACCCGGCACCCGCAGATGTCGTCCTGCTACCTCCTGGACTCCCCGAAGGACGAGCTGGACTCCATCTACGACCGCTACCACCAGGTCGCCCGCCTCTCCAAGCACGCCGGCGGCATCGGCATCTCCTACTCCCGCGTCCGCTCCCGCGGCTCCCTGATCCGCGGCACCAACGGGCACTCCAACGGCATCGTCCCGTTCCTGAAGACGCTCGACGCCTCGGTCGCCGCCGTGAACCAGGGCGGCCGCCGCAAGGGCGCGGCAGCGGTCTACCTGGAGACCTGGCACTCGGACATCGAGGAGTTCCTGGAGCTGCGCGACAACACCGGCGAGGACGCCCGCCGCACGCACAACCTCAACCTCGCGCACTGGATCCCGGACGAGTTCATGCGACGGGTGGACGCGGACGGGCAGTGGTCGCTGTTCTCCCCGTCGGACGTGCCCGAGCTGGTCGACCTGTGGGGCGAGGAGTTCGACGCCGTGTACCGCCGGGCGGAGGCGGCGGGGCTGGCGAAGAAGACGATCCCCGCCCGCGAGCTGTACGGCCGCATGATGCGCACCCTGGCTCAGACCGGCAACGGCTGGATGACCTTCAAGGACGCCGCCAACCGCACCGCCAACCAGACGGCCGAGCCCGGCCATGTCATCCACTCCTCCAACCTCTGCACGGAGATCCTGGAGGTCACCGACGACGGGGAGACGGCGGTCTGCAACCTGGGGTCGGTCAATCTGGGCGCCTTCGTCGACACGGCGACCGGCGACCTCGACTGGGAGCGGCTCGACGCCACGGTCCGCACCGCGGTCACCTTCCTGGACCGCGTGGTCGACATCAACTTCTACCCCACGGACCAGGCGGGCCGGTCGAACGCCAAGTGGCGGCCGGTCGGCCTGGGCGCCATGGGTCTGCAGGACGTCTTCTTCAAGCTGCGCCTGCCCTTCGACTCCCCGCAGGCCAGGGCCCTGTCCACCCGTATCGCCGAGCGCATCATGCTCGCCGCCTACGAGGCCTCCGCCGACCTCGCCGAGCGCAACGGCCCGCTGCCGGCCTGGGAGAAGACCCGTGCCGCACACGGCGTGCTGCACCCGGACCACTACGACGTCGAGCCGGCCTGGCCAGAGCGCTGGGCTGCTCTGCGGGAGCGGATCGCCGCCGTCGGCATGCGCAACTCCCTGCTGCTCGCCATCGCGCCGACCGCCACCATCGCCTCGATCGCGGGTGCGTACGAATGCATCGAGCCGCAGGTCTCGAACCTCTTCAAGCGCGAGACGCTGTCCGGTGAGTTCCTCCAGGTCAACTCGTACCTGGTGAGGGACCTGAAGGAGCTGGGCGTCTGGGACGCCCGCACCCGCGAGGCGCTGCGCGACTCCAGCGGCTCGGTCCAGGACTTCGGCTGGATCCCGGCGGACGTACGGGCCCTGTACCGCACGGCGTGGGAGATCCCGCAGCGCAGCCTGATCGACATGGCCGCCGCCCGCACCCCGTTCCTGGACCAGGCCCAGTCCCTGAACCTGTTCATGGAGACGCCGACGATCGGCAAGCTCTCCTCGATGTACGCGTACGCCTGGAAGCAGGGCCTGAAGACGACGTACTACCTGCGCTCGCGCCCGGCGACCCGCATCGCCCGCGCCGCCCAGGGCCAGGCGCAGGCCACGAAGCCCCTCCCCGTCCAGCAGGTCGCCGACCCCGACGCCGTCGCCTGCTCCCTTGAGAACCCCGAGTCCTGCGAGGCCTGCCAGTAATGTCCACCCGCCCCCAGAACCTTCTCGACCCCGGCTTCGAGCTGACTCTGCGTCCGATGCGCTACCCCGACTTCTACGAGCGCTACCGGGACGCCATCAAGAACACCTGGACCGTGGAGGAGGTCGACCTCCACTCGGACGTGGCCGACCTCGCCAAGCTCACGCCTGCCGAGCAGCACCTGATCGGCCGGCTGGTGGCCTTCTTCGCGACGGGCGACTCGATCGTCGCGAACAACCTGGTGCTGACGCTGTACAAGCACATCAACTCCCCGGAGGCGCGCCTGTACCTGTCGCGCCAGCTGTTCGAGGAGGCCGTGCACGTCCAGTTCTATCTGACGCTGCTCGACACCTACCTTCCCGACCCGGACGACCGCGCCGCCGCGTTCGCGGCCGTGGAGAACATCCCGTCCATCCGGGAGAAGGCCGGGTTCTGCTTCAAGTGGATGGACTCGGTGGAGAAGCTGGACCGCCTGGAGTCCAGGGCGGACCGCCGCCGCTTCCTGCTCAACCTCATCTGCTTCGCCGCGTGCATCGAGGGCCTGTTCTTCTACGGCGCCTTCGCATACGTCTACTGGTTCCGCAGCCGCGGTCTGCTGCACGGGCTGGCCACCGGCACCAACTGGGTGTTCCGTGACGAGACGATGCACATGTCCTTCGCCTTCGACGTGGTGGACACCGTCCGCAAGGAGGAGCCGGACCTCTTCGACGACGAGCTCCAGCAGCAGGTCACCGACATGCTGCGGGAGGCCGTCGAGGCCGAGCTGCAGTTCGCGCGCGACCTGTGCGGTGACGGCCTCCCGGGCATGAACACCGACTCGATGAGGCAGTACCTGGAGTGCGTCGCCGACCAGCGCCTGACGCGCCTCGGCTTCGCCCCGGTGCACGGCTCCGAGAACCCCTTCTCCTTCATGGAGCTGCAGGGTGTCCAGGAGCTGACCAACTTCTTCGAGCGGCGTCCGTCCGCGTACCAGGTGGCGGTGGAGGGCACCGTCGACCTGGACGAGGACTTCTGACCTCCGTCGGACTTCGCCGGCGCGCGTTCCGGGGCCCTGAGGCCGCCTGACCGCGCGCCGGGGGCTTGGCGTCGCGTTCAGCCCCGCCGGGTGGCAGGCGTCACCGCGGCACCGGCTTCAGCAGCAGCCGGTGCGGACGGAGGGTGATGCCCACCCGGGTGCCGTCGTTCGACCCCGGGGCCGGCTCCAGACGGAACGACGTGGCCACCACCGCGGTGACGAGCGTGAGTTGCGCCATCGAGAAGTGGTCGCTCGGGCACTTGCGGTTACCCACGCCGAACGGGCTCATGGCATATTTGGGCACGTTCTTGGCGCGTTCCGGAAGCCAGCGGTCGGGGTCGAACTCCAGGTTGCCGGTGTACGATCGCGCATCGCGCTGGATCGCGTACGGACTGTAGACAATGTCCGCCCCGGCCGGAATGCGACAGCCACCGAGTTCCGTGTCGGTGACCGCCCGCCGCGTCAATATCCATACGGCGGGTCGCAAACGCATCGCCTCGACGACGACATTGTTGGTGTGGGTGAGCCTGCGGACGTCGTCGAATCCGACGGGCCGGCCACCGGTCACGGATTCGACCTCGGCGCGGACCCGCTCGGCGTGTTCCGGGTGTTCCGCGAGCACCTGGAGCAGCCACATGATCGTGGAAGCCACGGTTTCACTCCCGGGCGTGAGTATCGCGACGACCTGGTCGTGGATCTCCTGCTCCCCGATGGGCTCGCCATTGTCGTCCTTCGCCTCCAGCAATGCCGTCAGCAAATCGTCCGGCTTTTGACCGGATGCGCGGCGCTCTGCGACGATCTCGTCCACGAGGAGATGCAAATCGGCCAGCGCGCGGTTGAATTCGCGGTTGGCCGGCAGCGGCAGCCGGTACAGCGGCCCCAGCGGTAGCACCATCCGCCGGTACATGCCACGGAAGACGGTGGCGAGCGCGACGCACAGCCGCTCGGCCCGCTCGTCCATGTACTGGCCGCGCAGCAGGCAGCGGGCCGCGATGCGCACGGCGACGCGGAACGACTCGGAGGTGCAGTCGACGGTCTCGGCGGCCCGCCAGCGCTCGGTCAGGCCGTGCGCCTCCTCCTCCATGATCGGCCCGTACGCGGGGATCGCGTCGAGCCGGAAGGCGGGCTGGATGGTGCGGCGCTGGCGCCGGTGCTGCGGGCCGTTGGCCGTGGCCACGCCCTTCTTGCCGAGCAGCCCCTCCAGGGACTCCCACAGCGGGCCGGCGATGATGTAGTCGGGGCTCAGCGCCAGCGCCCCGGTGAGCGCGGGGGCGGTGACCGCGTACACGGTCTTGGGGCCGAGCCTGAGCCGGACGACGTCGCCGTGGTCGCGCAGCTCGGCCATGAAGGCGAGCGGGTCGCGGGCCAGCTTCGGCCCGTGGCCGAGGAGGGGGAGGGCGCCGCCGGCGAGGGGCGGCTCACGCAGCTGCGAGGCCGCGGTCCGCCGGGCTTCGGGTTTCACTGACTCGACGGTCATTTCTCACCTGCCGCTTCGTTGTTGACGTACGGGGGCGTGGACCGGTCGTCCCAGCTGTCGACCATGTAACGGCCGGACTCGTGGTGGAACCAGTAGACGGAACTGAACCAGTTCCGCATATTGCCGAGGCAGTCCCGTACGGCGGCACTGAGTTCTTTTCCCCGCACCGTGCCGTCCGCGAGGTCGTCGGCGAAACGTAACCCCTCGCGTTCCGCGTCGAGGAATTCCGAGATGCATTCCTCTACGCGTCGCCGTATTTCCGTCACTGCCTCTTCCAGGGTCATGTCCTCGTGTTTGACGAGACTTATCCCGAGATTGTGCACCTCGTCGCCCGCGATTTCCTTGGGCAGCGAGCACAGGTCGTTGTACCAGGCGGCGAATTCCTGGCTGAGCAGCGCCGGGCGCCGATACGCCGGATGTTTCCGTACGGCGTCCGGGAGTTCGCACCCGGCGCTGGGCTCCAGCAGATCGGTCCAGATCCAGTGCGCGAAGGTGAGCCGGCGCAACGCCAGGTATTCCCGGACCGTGGGCACCACGCCCTGGGTGCGGTTGTGGAATTCGCGGTCGTAGGCCTCGATCACCGCGTGGAAGTGCCGGGCGAAGCGGGCGTTCCACGTCACCGGCAGGAACGAGTACAGCCGCAGCACACTGTCCGCGAACCCCGCGACCAGGGAGTCCCGGTGGTGCAGGTGGTCACGGGGGGAGTCGAGTGCCGTGTGCAGCGCACGCCGGAGCCGTCGCCAGGCAGCCGGCCGGCGGTGGACGATGTCACGGTCGTGGCGGTCGTCCCAGACGAAGAACCAGGCGCTGTAGTCCGCTATGGCCTGCAGCACGTCGTCGGGGGCACCGAGGTAGTACCCCGCCATGAGGTCGGTGTAGCACAGGCCGTCGGCATATTCCTCCACCTTGTCCGTCGGCATGAGCCGCTTTTCGAGCAGCCAACCGCGGGTCTTCTCCTGGAGTTCGGGCCAATACGGATGCAGTTGCCTGGGGAACGCGGCTTCTATCGCCGGAAGAGCGAGCGATGGTGGGACGGCGACCGCCGTCGAAGTCGATGTGGTGCTGTGTGGGAAAGCTGGCACGAACAAACCCCTCTCAGCCGCCGGTGACGCACGCCCCTCTCGCCGTGCCGGGCGTGCGCCGTCGCTTATCCCCGCTCTTCCATTCAGCACCACAACTGACCGGTCTGGGAACGCATTTGCTTCACCCATCACCTCGAGATGCCGCGATTCTCCCCTTGTGTGACTGAATATGAATCGGCAGAAGCGCACAAGGGATCGAATGTACGGCGGACATACGTACGGCGCCTGCCCGGGACCTCCGGCCAGGCGCCGTACGCATCGGGCACACGCGCCCCAACCGGCGGGTCGTGCCTCAGTCGTTGGCGACCACGGGGTAGCGCGGCTCGTTCTCGGCCATCTGCCGCAGCGCGTCCTTGCGCTCGCGCTTGGAGAGGCGGTCGATGTACAGGTAGCCGTACAGGTGGTCGGTCTCGTGCTGCAAACACCGTGCGAAGTAGCCGGTGCCGCGGACCTTGACCGGGTTGCCCTTCTCGTCCTGCCCGGTCACCTCGGCGTAGTCGGGGCGGGCGAGCGGCGCGTACGCGGTGGGCACGGACAGGCAGCCCTCGTTGCTGTCGTCCAGGCGGCGCCGGTCGGCGGGCAGCTCGACGAGCCTGGGGTTGCAGACCACGCCGACGTGCCGGACGCCCTCGTCGTCCGGGCAGTCGTAGACGAACACCTTCAGGTCGACGCCGATCTGGTTGGCGGCCAGGCCCACGCCCTCGGCGGTGCGCTGGCTGGCGAACATGTCCGCGACCAGTTGCTGGAGCTCGTCGCCGAACTCGGTGACGTCCTGGCACTCCTTGTGCAGCACCGGGTTCCCGACGACGGTGATCGGCCGCGAGGTGCCCCGCTCGCGCCAGGCGCTCTCGCGCTCCTCCGTGCCCTCGGTGTCGATGACGAAGCCCTCGTCGTCCACGGGGAGCACGCCCGCGTGCTGCTGATCGGTGTCCTGCTGCGCCATGACCGACGATGCCTTCCTCAATATCAGGGGGTGATACTGCTGATACAGGGTACGTGTGCATGGTGCCGGGCCCTCGCGGGGCGCGGGGCGGTATCGATACGCGGCTCCCCCGCGTGGCTCGACCAGCCGCGACCGGTCAGCACCCGGACGACGGCTTCAGCAGACCTCTTCCAGATCCCGCCAGTCCCGGGAATCGGGGCTGTCCGCCACCCACCCGTCGAGCAACCCCCTCACCAGCGCAGCCGGCGCGGCCACCCCGCACTCCCGCTCCGGCACCCACAGCTGCCCGTCGGTGCGGTGGCCGAGCGGCCCGGGGTGCCCCGGCTCGCTGTGGTCGTGCGGGTCGAGGTGCACACCGTCGCCCTCGTCGGAGGGCATCCGCGACTCCGAGCACATCCGGCACAGCAGCCGCACGGACGAGGACCAGTCCTCGGCGGCGAAGCCGGCGTCGGCGGCGAGCTGCTCCAGGGCGTCCCGGTCGGCCTCGGTGGCGGCCTCGAGGAGCACCACCCAGGTGGGCACCGGCGAGGGCGCCCACAGCTCGATCTCGTCGAAGACGGGGTAGGTGTGCCCGGCGGCGGTGGTCCGTTCCCCGTGGGGCACGCCGTCGTGCAGGACCACCTCGCCCCAGCGCCGCCCCGAGGACGGCAGCGGAATGGACAGCACCTCGATGCGGGCCGGGTCCAGCCGGCGCCCCCACACGACCTCGGCCTCGCCCTCCGGCGACAGCCGGACGGCCGCGCTGCCCAGCTCCATGCCCACCGGCTCCCCGGCCGCGGCCACGCCCCCCGGCACCCGCAGCCCGTAGGCCTGCCAGGCGCGCCGGGCCAGCGGCCAGTCCTGCAGGGCGGTGGCGGCGATGCCCACGTTCCACCAGTCCGGCGCCCCCGTCTCCCGGTCCAGCAGGGCCACGGCCCGCAGGCCCGCCGCCCTGGCCTGTTCCCAGTCGTGCCGGAACTTGTGCAGCAGGGCGAGGTTGAACCAGGACTCGGACAACCAGGGCTCCAGATCCGCGGCGCGTGTCAGCAGCGCGCCCGCGTCCTCGTACCGGCCGTCGCCGATCAGCGTGAACGCGCGGTCGGTGGCCTGCCGCCAGGAGGCGGAGGGCCGGTGCCGTCCCTTGCCGAAGATCCTCACGATTCCCGCCTGCCAGTTCCGTTCAGTGGGCTGGCTTCTGCCCCCGGACACCCTCTCATTCGCATCCAACCACGTGCGGCTGGAAGGGCGCTCATTACCCATGGGTTACCCCGTCGCGGGCAGGGTCAGACAGTCCCGCGAGAGCACCCGGGCCAGTGATTCCACCACGTCCGGGGCGTAGTCACCCGCGGTGGCCAGCCGCAGTTCCTCAAGCGCCTTCAGCTGTCCGCCGGGGCCCGCGTCCCGCGCCTTCTCCTCGTAGGCGTTCACGGCCCGTACGATCCGCGCGGGCACCGGCTGCTCCCGGTAGGGGTCGGCCTGCCGCTCCACCACCACCGCGACCTCCGCGTCCACCCCGGTCTGCCGTACCACGGCCCCGCCGAGCAGCGCGATGCGCCGCTGTTCCTCGCCGGGCAGCTCCGCGGTGGCCCCCGCGGGCACCGGGTCGACCAGGCTGAGCTGGCCGATGTCGTGCATCAGGGCCGCGTACTCCAGCACGGTCAGCTCGGGCTCGGACAGTCCCAGGTCCCGGCCCACCGCGCGGCTGAGGGCGGCGACGCGCCGGGCGTGCCCGGCCGGGGTGTACCCGGCGACCTCGGTGGCGCGGGCCAGGGAGGCGATGGTCTGCCGGTAGGTGGCCCGCACGGCCGCGTACCGCCGGTAGGACGACTGGGTGAGCAGCAGCGGCAGTGCGAAGACGGGCAGCGCCCACAGTCCGGCGACGGCGACCGCCAGGGCCATGACCGCGCCCGTCGCGCACACCGCGGAGCCGATCCCGATCAGGCCCCGCAGTTCCTCCCGCAGCAGCGGCCCGAACGGCCAGCGGGTGCGGCAGTGCGCCAGCGCGGCGGCGAGCAGGGCGTCGCACAGGACGGTGAGCCCCAGCAGCGCCAGCAGCAGCACGGCGTACGCGGGTCCGCCCCAGGTGCCGAACACGCCCCGGTCGTAGAGCGGTTGGAAGCACAAGGCGGCGAAGGAGACGGTGAGCGTGCGCCGCGCCAGGTGGTCCGGCGTCGGCCCCCGGCCGCGCGCGATGTGCGGCACGCTGCCGAGGAGGGAGGCGGCGAGCACGACGGCGACGACCTGGCAGGCGCCGTGGTGGGTGGCGGGCCGCCCGGCCTGCTCGCCCAGGAGGGCGTACGACAGCGCGGCGGCGGCGCCGAGCGGTGCGGCCTCCCTGACGCCGGCCCCGGTCCACCGCGTGAGCTCGCCGACCAGCACCAGCACGCCGAAGGCGAGAGCGGCGGCACGCCCTTGGAGACCGGTCCACAGGGTGACGGTGAGCGACAGCAGGGCGAGCAGCAGGGCGGTGGCGTGGATGAGGACGTGCAGGGCGCGCCGGTTCACCGGTGGGCTTCCTGGACGGACAGGGGCGGCGGTGGAGCGGCGGGCGCCGGGTCCTCGGCCGTGACGGCCGGACGCCAGCCGTACCGGTCGAGCGCGCGCGCCAGCGCCGTCACCATCCGCGGATCGAACTGCGCCCCCGCGCACCGCTGCAGTTCCTCCAGCGCCGCCTCGACGGGCCGGGCCCTGCGGTAGGAGCGCGTGGACGTCATCGCGTCGAAGGCGTCGGCCACGGCCACCACCCGGGCGCACTCGGGGATCTGACTGCCCATCAGCCCGTACGGGTACCCGCTGCCGTCCAGTCGCTCGTGGTGGTGCAGGATCGCGGCCCTGGCCTCTCCCAGGAAGGAGATCCCCCGCACCATCTCGTGCCCGTACTCGGGATGCAGCTCGATCACCCGCCGCTCCTCGGGGGTCAGCGGCCCGTCCTTGCGCAGCAGCCGGGTGGGAACACCCAGCTTGCCCACGTCGTGCAGGATCCCGGCGAAGCGCAGCACCTCGACCCGGTCGTCGCCCATGCCGAGCTCGCGCGCGATCATCATGGAGGCCTGGCCGACCCGCTCGCTGTGGCCGCGCGTGTACCCGTCCTTGATGTCGACGGCCTGCACCAGCGCACGGATCGTCGCCCGGTGGGCGGCCCGCTCGCGGTGGTACTGCGCGTACGCCCACCACGACACGCACATCGGCAGCAGCACGAGCAACGCGGCGACCGGCCCGTACGGGCTGCACCACAACACCGCCATCATCAGCCCCGCGAGGCCCTGCACCCCGATCGGCGCCAGTGACCGCAGGAACAGCCCTCGCCACGCCCGCCGCAGCGGCACCCGCTCGGCGCAGGCGAGGATCCCGCCGTCGAGCACGGACAGCGCGACGCAGAACGCGAGCACGGCGGCCCCGGCGGGGACGAGGGCGTACGGGAAGTCGGACCCCACGACGGCGTCCCGGCCGCCCAGCGCCCAGTGCACCCGCGCGGCCGCCCATACGGCGACGGTGAGCTGGGCCGCCCGCCAGATGCGGCGCAGCCCCTCGGGCCGCTGCCCGACCCGGACCAGCGCGGCACCGGCCGCCGGCACGAGCGCGGCGGCCGGCGGCGGCAGCAGGAAGGCGGCGGCCAGCAGTACCGGGTAGAAGGTGCCGCCGAACGTCCGCCGGGCGAGCTCCTCGCAGCCGGCGTACACCAGGGCGAGCAGGGCGACGGCCCACCAGGTGTGCCGGACCGGCAGCGGCAGCAGACACGCCAGGGCGCCGAGGACGGCGCAGGCGACGTACACACGTGCCCGTGGCGGAACCGCCTCCATGCCGCTCCTCCCGGTCATGTCCCCGGTCGTGCCTGTCCAGGGCACCGCAGCCTAGGGCGGGCAGGGGGCAGTCCGTGGGCCGATAACCCGCGGATTAGCACGTTCGGGTGAAGGGCGGGCAGTCCGGACACGGCCGGAACAGCCCGAAGGCGCGGTCAGGCACGGTCGGTCAAAGGGGCGGTCATCCCAGGGCGCGGTCAGGACTCCTGCGGCGTCACCGGAGACGCGGTCATGTCACGCTCGGGCGGCACGGGCTGGCCGGAGCGGATGAGGTCGATCCGGCCCATGACCTTGGCCCGCAGGTCGGCCGGCACGTCGTCATGCCCGCAGCACCGCTTGACCAGCTTCTTCACGGCCTGCTCCAGGCCGTACTTCTCCAGGCACGGCGAGCACTCCTCGAAGTGGTGCTCGAACTTGGTGCGATCGACTTCCGGCATCTCACTGTCGAGGAACTCGTACAGATGATCGAGTACCTCACTGCAGTCCGTCTCGTGCGGCTCTCCGCAGCTCATGAGCCCGAGCCTTTCGCTTCGTTCGACTCTCCGGCGCCGGCCGGGACCAGCCCGCGCTCGCGGGCGTAGTCCTCGAGCATGCCGCGCAGTTGACGGCGGCCCCGGTGCAGCCGGGACATCACCGTACCGATGGGGGTCCCCATGATGTCCGCGATCTCCTTGTACGCAAAGCCCTCTACGTCCGCGAGATACACGGCGATGCGGAATTCCTCGGGGATCGCCTGGAGCGCTTCCTTCACGTCCGAGTCGGGCAGGTGGTCGAGCGCCTGCGACTCCGCGGAGCGCAGACCCGTCGACATGTGCGACTCGGCACGGGCGAGCTGCCAGTCCTCGATCTCCTCGGCCGCGCTGCGCTGCGGTTCGCGCTGCTTCTTGCGGTAGGAGTTGATGAAGGTGTTGGTGAGGATCCGGTACAGCCAGGCCTTGAGGTTGGTGCCTTCACGGAACTGGTGGAAGGACGCGTACGCCTTCGCGTACGTCTCCTGCACCAGGTCCTCGGCGTCGGCGGGGTTGCGCGTCATGCGCAGCGCGGCCGAGTACATCTGGTCGAGGAATTCGAGCGCGTCCCGCTCGAAGCGCGCACTGCGCTCGGCGGCCGACCCCGCGCCCGTGTCCGCGCTCATGCCCCGGCCCTCGGGCTGCTCCGCCTGGCCGTTGTCGGTCCCTGCGTCGGTACCGGGAACCGGACCCACCTCCTCAAGCGATGTCGGGAAACCGAAAGCGGTCCCACTCGAATCGGAGGATAGACGACCTGTGGTCGGGGGCGCTTGCCGATTCTTTCCGCCCGCCGCCCGGCCAGAGGCCGTCTTGGCCGCGTGCAGCACCGTCCAGTCCAGGTCAGTGCGGCTGCTGCGGCTCGGGCAGATGATCGAACCCATGCGGCGGACTTCCTCTCCTACGACGACGGTGCCGGCGACCAGCACTTCTGTCCGCCTCAACAGTGGCCGTGCGCCCGGCATTCCCGCGCTCCCACACGTCACCCGAGTGACACGGCCCACTGGACGACACCCTCGGTGATGACCTCCAGCGCCTCCTCCTGCGTGAGGTCCGCCCGCTTCGGCACGGCGAACCCGTGATCGCCGTGGGGCACCTCGATCAGCTCGTAGTCGCCCTCGGGGAACTCCTCCGGCCGCCCGAAGGGGTCGTTGCCCCCCTGGACGACCAGGGTGGACACCCTGGTTCCGAGCAGTTCGTCGGCCCGCGACTTCTCCGGGCGGCCCGGCGGGTGCAGCGGGAAGCTGAGAGCGAGGACGGCGTGCGCGCCGAGCTCGGTCGCCGTGCGGCAGGCCACCCGCGCGCCCGCGCTGCGTCCGCCCGAGATCACCGGGAGCCCGGAGGCGGCGAGCGCCGGCCAGACGCCCCGCCAGCCGGTGTCGAGGGTCCTGGGCGCCGGGGCGACCTTCCTGCCGGCCACGCGCCAGGGCTGCTCGACGAGCGCGACGGTCACCCCGTGCCCGGGCAGCGTCTGTGCCAGGGCACGGAGGTCGCGGGCCTCGATACCGCCGCCTGCGCCGTGGCTCACGGCCAGGACCAGGCGGGCCCGGTCGGCCCGGTGCCAGGTGACGCGGGCAGTTCCGGCGTCGGTCTCGATCGTCTCGGTCGTCTCGGTCGTCTCGGTCGTCTCGGTCGTCTCGGTCGTCTCGGTCGTCTCGGTCGTCTCGGTCGTCTCGGTCGTCTCGGTTGTCTCGTTGGTTGCGCTTGTCACGTCCGCCGCGCCCACACCCTCACGCCGGTCACATCCGTCACTTTCGAGGCATCCGTCACCTTCATTGCATCCGTCACATCAGAAGAGTGTGCCTTCCTCGGGCGCCGCGAGCTCCTTCAGCAGCTCCGGCCCGTTGTTGCGGACGCTGCTGACGGCCGTGGACACCGGGTAGGCGCGCATCCGGCCGGGAGCGGGCGGGGCGAGCAGTTCGCGCAGGTCGTCGGCGTCCGTACGCGCCGGGTCCAGCCAGGCGTCCCAGCGGTCCGGCGTCAGCATCAGGGGCATCCGGGGATGGATGTCGGCCAGCGAGCGCGGGCCCTCGGCCGGGGCCACGGCCAGCGGGGTCTTCTCCGCCTCCGTGGTGATCACCGAGCAGGTGACCCACCAGGCCCGCGGGTGGTCTTCGGGCAGCGTCCGGTCCCGCCAGAACTCGTAGAGCCCCGCCATCGCGAACACGGACCCGTCCGCCGGGGTCACGAAGTAAGGCTGCTTGCGCGGCCGCTTCCGCCTGCCCTCGACCTCCAGCTCCCGCTCCTCGGTGCCGGTGACCCACTCGTAGTAGCCGTCGGCGGGCAGGATGCAGCGCCGGGAGGTGAAGGCGCGGCGGTACGACGGCTTCTCGTGCACCGTCTCCGCGCGCGCGTTGATCATCCGGGCACCGCCCTCGGGGCTCTTCGCCCAGGACGGGACCAGTCCCCACTTCAGCTTCCGCAGCTGCCGAACCGGGCGCGGGTCGGCGGCGTCCTTCAGGGGACGGTCCAGTACGGCGTGGACCTCCTTGGTGGGAGCCACGTTGTAGTCGGGCTCCAAGATCTCCTCGGGCTCCCACTTCTCGACCTCAAAGATTCCTGCGAGATCCTCGGGCCTGCGACTCGCTGCATACCGTCCGCACATGCGTGCAACACTGCCATGCCCCGTACCAGGAGAGGGAGCCACTCGGAAAACATGGACAGGACCGCATCCATCGCGCTGCCCGACCTCTGGGACCGTCTGGTCGGCACCCAGCCCGACCCCAACCTGTGGGTGGTGGTGGCCACCATGGTCGCCGCGCTCGCCGTGGTCGTACCGCACACCGTGTGGCGTGTGTCCCGCAATGCGATCACCATTGCCCACGAGGGCGGCCACGGGCTGGTGGCGCTGCTCACCGGCCGCACCCTGACCGGCATACGCCTGCACTCCGACACCAGCGGCCTGACCGTCAGCCGCGGCAAGCCGTACGGCATCGGCATGATCCTCACCGCGGCCGCCGGCTACACCGCTCCCCCGCTGCTGGGCCTCGGCGGCGCCGCCCTGCTCGCCGCCGGTCACATCACGCTGCTGCTGTGGCTGGCCACGGCGCTGCTGGTGGCGATGCTCGTCATGATCCGCAACGCCTACGGGGCACTGACCGTGATCCTCACGGGTGGCGCGTTCCTGCTGGTGTCGTGGCTGACCGGGCCGCAGGTGCAGGCGGCGTTCGCGTACGCGGTGGTGTGGTTCCTGCTGCTCGGCGGGGTGCGCCCGGCCTTCGAACTGCAGGCCAAACGGGTCCGCGGGGGCGCCGGGGACTCGGACGCGGACCAGTTGTCGCGCCTGACGCACGTACCGGCGGGACTGTGGCTGTTCCTGTTCCACGCCGTGTCGCTGTGCTCCCTGATGGGCGGCGGCCGCTGGCTGCTGGAGGGGTGACGCACCCCGCGGGGCGGCGACCGACGCGCGGGGGGGGCCGATCGGTGGCTCCGCCCCGCGGGCGCGACCAGCCACAACGGCGACGCACCCGGACCACGGCCGACCACTAAAGTGGGGGCCATGGCCCCGAACGACGCACCCACCGCCCTCTGGCCCGCCCCGCACGCGAGCGGAGCCGTCGACGCGACGGTCCACGTGCCCGGGTCCAAGTCGGTCACCAACCGCGCACTCGTGCTCGCCGCCCTGGCCTCCGAGCCGGGCTGGCTGCGCCGCCCGCTGCGCTCCCGCGACACGCTGCTGATGGCCGGCGCGCTGCGCGCCATGGGCGTCGGCATCGACGAGGGAGTCGGCCCGGACGGCACCGGCGAGGCCTGGCGGGTGATCCCCGCGGGCCTGCGCGGCCCGGCCACGATCGACGTGGGCAACGCCGGCACGGTGATGCGCTTCCTGCCGCCGGTCGCCGCGCTGGCCAACGGCCCCATCCGCTTCGACGGCGACCCGCGGTCCTACGAGCGTCCCCTGGACGGGGTCATCGACGCGCTGCGCGTCCTCGGCGCCCGGATCGACGACGACGGCCGCGGCGCGCTGCCGATGACCGTGCACGGCGGGGGTGCGCTGGACGGTGGGCCGGTGGAGATCGACGCCTCCTCCTCGTCCCAGTTCGTCAGCGCCCTGCTGCTGTCCGGCCCGCGTTTCAACCAGGGCGTCGAGGTGCGTCACATCGGCTCGACCCTGCCGTCCATGCCGCACATCCGGATGACCGTCGACATGCTGCGCGCGGTCGGCGCCCAGGTGGACACCCCCGAGTCGGGCGGCGAGCCGAACGTCTGGCGGGTCACGCCCGGCGCCGTGCTCGGCCGGGACCTGACCGTCGAGCCCGACCTGTCCAACGCGCAGCCGTTCCTGGCGGCCGCGCTGGTGACCGGCGGCAAGGTGATCGTGCCGGACTGGCCGGCCCGGACGACCCAGCCGGGTGACCGGCTGCGGCAGATCTTCACCGAGATGGGTGGTTCCTGCGAACTGACCGACTACGGCCTGGAGTTCACCGGCTCGGGGGCCGTACACGGCATCGACGTGGACCTGAGCGAGGTCGGCGAGCTGACGCCGGGCATCGCGGCCGTCGCCGCCCTCGCGGACTCCCCCTCGACCCTGCGCGGCGTCGCGCACCTGCGGATGCACGAGACGGACCGCCTGGCCGCGCTGACCAAGGAGATCAACGAACTCGGCGGTGACGTGACGGAGACGGCCGACGGCCTGCACATCCGCCCCCGCCCGCTGCACGGCGGGGTCTTCCACACCTACGAGGACCACCGCATGGCGACGGCCGGCGCGATCATCGGCCTGGTCGTCCCGGGGGTGCGGATCGAGAACGTGGCGACGACCGCCAAGACCCTGCCGGACTTCCCCGAACTGTGGACCGGGATGCTCGGGAGCGACAGGACGTAGGGGACTCATCGCCATGCGCCGCTACGGCAAGCACACCGACGAGGACGACATCCGCACCCGGCCCAACCGCCGCGGCAACCGGCCCCGCACCCACATCCGTCCCAAGCACGAGGACGCGGCCGAGGGCATGGTCCTCACCGTCGACCGGGGCCGGCTGACGTGTCTGGTGAACGGCCGCACGATCATGGCGATGAAGGCCCGTGAACTGGGCCGCAAGGCCGCGGTGGTGGGCGATCGGGTCGCCCTGGTGGGCGACCTGTCCGGCGCGAAGGACACCCTCGCGCGCATCGTCCGCATCGAGGAACGCACGTCCCTCCTGCGCCGCACGGCGGACGACGACGACCCCTACGAGCGCGTGGTGGTCGCCAACGCCGACCAGTTGGCCATCGTCACGGCCCTCGCCGACCCCGAGCCGCGCCCGCGCCTCATCGACCGCTGCCTGGTGGCCGCGTACGACGGCGGCCTGGAGCCGCTGCTGGTGATGACCAAGTCGGACCTGGCCCCGCCGGACGAACTCCTCGATCTGTACGGTGCGTTGGACATCCCGTACGTCGTCACCAGCCGCGAGGAGCTGGAGAGCGGTGACGCGGCGGACCGCGTTCGTGAGCATCTCGACGGAAAGATCACGGCCTTCGTGGGCCACTCCGGCGTCGGCAAGACGACCCTGGTGAACGCGCTGGTGCCGAAGGAACGGCGGCGCACGACCGGGCACGTCAACGCGGTGACCGGCCGCGGGCGGCACACGACCACGTCGGCGCTCGCGCTGCCGCTGACGGCCACGGAGGGCTGGGCCATCGACACCCCGGGCGTGCGGTCCTTCGGACTGGCCCACATCGATCCCTCCCGGGTCATCCACGCCTTCCCGGACCTGGAGCCGGGCACGGAGGGCTGCCCACGCGCGTGCAGTCACGACGAGCCGGACTGCGCGCTGGACGAGTGGGTCGCCGAGGGGCACGCGGACCCGGCGCGCCTGTACTCCCTGCGCCGGCTGCTGGCCACCAGGGAGCGGAAGGAAGGCGACTGACCTCCGCCTTGTCCGCGGAGGCCGACCTCCACGTTGTCCGCGGGGGCCTGACCTCCGC
>NZ_JBEYZY010000014.1:40779-79706 GCF_040646295.1 Streptomyces sp. NPDC046197
TCCGCGTTGTTTGCGGGGGCCTGACCTCCGCGTTGTTTGCGGGGGCCTGACCTCCGCGTTGTTTGCGGGGGCCTGACCTCCGCGTTGTTTGCGGGGGCCTGACCTCCGCGTTGTTTGCGGGGGCCGCGGCGCGGCAAGTGCATAATCGCACCGAGCCGGATCCGGGCACGGCCAAAGGACGACGAAGCGGTCACGGAACGCGGACCCACGGGAGGACGGCACATGGCGTGGCTGCTGGTCATCGTCGCGGGGCTGCTGGAGACCGGCTTCGCCGTGTGTCTGAAACTGTCGCACGGCTTCAGCCGGCTCTGGCCGACCATCGCCTTCTGCTCCTTCGCCCTCGGCAGCTTCGGCCTGCTCACCCTGTCCCTGAAGAAGCTCGACGTCGGCCCCGCCTACGCCGTGTGGACCGGGATCGGCGCGGCGGGCACCGCGATCTACGGCATGGTCTTTCTCGGCGACCTGGTGTCGACGCTGAAGATCGTCTCGATCAGCTTCGTCATCGTCGGCGTGATCGGGCTCCAGCTGTCCGGCTCCGCACACTGAACGGCCGTCCCCGCCCGGGGAGTTGCCGCCTTCGTGCGGCTCAGACGAGTTGGCGGGGCAGCACACCGCGCAGCAGTTCGGCGAGGCCGCCCTCGCCCGGCGGGGCCGCCACGCACGACAGGGCGAGGCGGACCACGAGTTCACAGGTGTGGGCCAGCTCGGCGGTGTCCGGCCCGGATGGTGCGCCGGGCGGGGACAGTGCGGCGGCGGCACGGTCGCGGACGATCGCCACGAAGTCGCCGGGCGACGGCAGCGGCCCGTCGGCCCGGCGCTGCGCCGGCACCGCCGAGGAGGACGGCACCGCGGACAGCGTCGGGGAGGGCAGCCGCTCGTTCCAGCAGCCGGTGAGCATGGCCCGCACCAGCGCGTTCTCACGGGCGGCCGACGCGGTCCACTCGGCCGCCGCGGTCAGCCGCTCGCGCGGATCGGTGTGGGCGCCCAGCGCGCGCTCGACCCCGGCGAGGTAGCCGTCGGCCTCCCTCCTGACGAGCGCCCGGGCGAGCCCCTCCTTGCTGCCGAACTCGTTGTACAGCGTCTGCCGGGAGACCCCGGCCGTCGCGGCCACGTCCACCATCCGCACGGCGGACCACGGCCGGCGCGCCAGCGCCGTATGGGCGGCGTCCAGCAGGGATTCCCGCGCTGCAGGCATCATCGCCTCCCTGGGGCGAGCGACTCTGCGCCCAGATTTGACGCGCCCGGATGCACTGTCAAGGGTTCGCGGGCGCACTCGGGGGCGCCCTTCGGTCACCGCGCACCTCCGGCGGCACGGGTGGGCACCGGGGCACCCCGCCCCCTGTAGCTCCGTACCAGCCGGGCAGATACCGTTCGTTGCATGCCCGACTACCTCGACGACCTGCGCCTGGCCCATGTCCTCGCGGACGCTGCCGACGCCGCGACCATGGACCGCTTCAAGGCCCTCGACCTCAAGGTCGAGACGAAGCCGGACATGACCCCCGTGAGCGAAGCGGACAGAGCGGCGGAAGAACTCATCCGCGGTCAGCTGCAACGCGCCCGCCCCCGTGACGCCGTCCTCGGCGAGGAGTACGGGATCGAGGGAACCGGCCCCCGCCGCTGGGTCGTCGACCCGATCGACGGCACCAAGAACTACGTCCGCGGCGTGCCCGTCTGGGCCACCCTGATCGCGCTCATGGAGGCGGGCGAGGGCGGCTACGAACCGGTGGTGGGTGTCGTGTCCGCTCCCGCGCTGGGCCGGCGCTGGTGGGCGGCCAAGGGCCATGGCGCCTTCAGCGGCCGCAGCCTGTCGAAGGCGAGCCGCCTGCATGTCTCCCGCGTCGGAAAGCTCTCGGACGCCTCCTTCGCGTACTCCTCGCTCAGCGGCTGGGAGGAGCAGGGCCGGCTGAACGGCTTCCTGGACCTGACCCGCGAGGTCTGGCGCACCCGTGCCTACGGCGACTTCTGGCCCTACATGATGGTCGCCGAGGGGTCGGTCGACTTCTGCGCCGAGCCCGAGCTGTCCCTGTGGGACATGGCCGCGAACGCGATCGTCGTCACGGAGGCCGGCGGCACCTTCACCGGCCTGGACGGCCGGCCCGGCCCGCACAGCGGCAACGCCGCCGCGTCCAACGGACTGCTGCACGACGAGATGCTGGGGTATCTCAACCAGCGCCACTGAGAAACGGGAGTCGCCTGCGCACGCCCCCGCCCGGCCACGCGCGCCCTCTTGTTGACCCGCGCTTTACCTGCAACCCTGGGAGTCCCCCACTTGTGAACTTGTGCAGTGCCGCACCGGCGCCCTGGGCGCCCGGCCGGGACAGGCGGCCCCGTGAGCCGCGAGCACAAGGGGTTCTCTAGGAGGTGGCTCCAGCCCATGCTCGTCCGCGACGCCATGAGCACGGTGGTCCTGACCATCGGCCCCGCACACACCCTCCGCCAGGCAGCAGCCCTGATGTCCGCACGCCGGGTCGGCTCGGCCGTGGTCCTCGATCCGGACGCAGGCGGTATCGGCATCCTCACCGAACGCGACATCCTCAACTCCGTCGGCCTGGGCCAGAACCCGGACGCCGAGCGCGTCCACGCCCACACCACCACCGATGTCGTGTTCGCCACTCCCTCCTGGACCCTGGAGGAGGCGGCCCGTGCCATGGCGCACGGCGGCTTCCGCCACCTGATCGTGCTCGATCACGGGGAACCGGCGGGCATCGTCTCGGTCCGCGACATCATCCGCTGCTGGGCGCCGGCCCGGCAGCAGGTACCGGCCTGAGCGGACGACCAGGGGCCGGGCCCCACAAGGACCCGGCCCGCTGTCCGGCACCCGGCGGTCCGGCCCGCGGTGTCAGCCGCGCAGGGCCTGGACCGCGGCCTCCAGCCGCTTGCCGAAGTCGCCGTCCGCCTGACGGAAGTTGTTGATCGCCCGCTCGGCGATGTCGTCGCGCGAGACCTGCGCGATGGAGGCCGCCAGGTTGCCGATCAGGCGTTCCTTCTCCTGCTCCGTCATCAGCCGGTAGAGGTTGCCCGCCTGCACGAAGTCGTTGTCCTCGGCGTGCACCGGGGCCTGATGGTCGCCGGTGACCCCGGACACCGGGGTCGGCTGCCACAGCGGCCGGCCTGTCTGGAACGGGCCGCCGAAGCTGTTGGGCTCGTAGTTCTTCGCACCCTTGTGGCGGCCGTCGTAGAGGAAGCCGTCACGGGCGTTGGTGCGCGCCTCGGTGGCGTGCGGGCGGTTGACCGGCAGGTGGTCGGCGTTGATGCCGACGCGGTAGCGGTGCGCGTCACCGTAGGCGAAGAGACGGCCCTGGAGCATCTTGTCCGGGGACGGGCCGATGCCGGGCACGAAGTGAGCCGGCGAGAAGATCGACTGCTCGACCTCGGCGAAGATGTTCTCCGGGTTGCGGTTGAGCTCCAGCTTGCCGATCTCGATACGCGGATAGTCCGCGTGCGGCCACACCTTGGTCAGGTCGAACGGGTTGAAGCGGTAGGCGGCCGCCTCCGCCGCGGGCATGATCTGGACGTACACGGTCCAGCTCGGATGGTCGCCGCGCTCGATGGACTCGCGCAGGTCGCGCTGGTGGGAGTCGGGGTCCTCACCGGCGAGCCGGGCGGCCTCCTCACCGGTCAGCGTCTTGATGCCCTGGTCGGTCTTGAAGTGGTACTTCACCCAGAAGACCTCGCCGGCCTCGTTGTTCCACTGGAAGGTGTGCGAGCCGAAACCGTCCATGTGGCGGTACGAGGCCGGGATGCCTCGGTCGCCGAACAGCCAGGTCACCTGGTGGGTGGACTCGGGCGACAGACCCCAGAAGTCCCAGACGTTGTCCGCCTCCTGCGAGCCGGTGTACGGGTCGCGCTTCTGGGTGTGGATGAAGTCCGGGAACTTGATGGCGTCCTTGATGAAGAACACCGGGGTGTTGTTGCCGACGAGGTCGTAGTTGCCCTCTTCGGTGTAGAACTTCAGCGCGAAACCGCGCGGGTCACGGACTGCGTCGGGCGCGCCCAGGTTGCCGGCCACGGTCGAGAAGCGGAGGAAGACCTCGGTCTGCTTGCCGATCTCGGAGAGGAAACGGGCGCGGGTGTACCTGGTGACGTCGGCGGTGACCGTGAAGGTGCCGTAGGCGCCGGCGCCACGGGCGTGCACGACACGCTCCGGGATCCGCTCGCGGTTGAAGTGGGCCAGCTTCTCCAGGAGCAGCTGGTCCTGGACGAGAACCGGGCCGCCGGCGCCCGCAGTCTCGCTGTTCTGGTTGTCGGCCACCGGAGCACCGGCCTCCGTCGTAAGCGGTCCGTGCGTCACGTGCGCCTCCTGCGTCATCTCCGACCAATCCTGTCGCTCGACCAAAGCCGTTCCCGATCCTACAATGGACATTGTCTAAGTCAAGCACTGCTCCAAAGTCACACCTATTCGGAAACTGTTCCCCTTGCTGTTAAGCTGGTGCGCATGAGCGACCTACTGGAACGGCTGCGCGGACGTGGATGGCGCATGACCGCGCAGCGGCGCGTCGTGGCCGAGGTCCTCGACGGCGAACACGTCCATCTGACGGCCGACGAGGTCCATGCGCGGGCCGTCGACAAGCTGCCCGAGATCTCCCGGGCGACCGTCTACAACACGCTGGGCGAGCTGGTGTCCCTCGGTGAGGTTCTCGAGGTCACGACGGACAAGCGCGCGAAGCGGTACGACCCGAACGCCCACCGGCCGCACCACCACCTGATCTGCGCCCACTGCGGCGCCATCCGCGACGTGCACCCGAACGGCAACCCGCTGGCCGACCTTCCCGACTCGGAGCGCTTCGGCTTCACCGTCTCGGGCGTCGAGGTGACGTATCGCGGGCTGTGCCCGAACTGCGCGGCGGCCTGACCCGGCATCCGGCCCGACCGAGCATCCCCCGCGGACCCCGGCACCATCGAGGTGCCGGGGCTTTTTGCTGCGTGAACCCTTGGGGCGAACTGTTGTGCGGGCTTCTCGCGGGGCACCGCCCGTACCGGAAAGACACCGAGGGCCGGAAAGACACCGAGGGCCGGAATCCTTGATGGGATTCCGGCCCTCGGCCTTCAGTAGCGGGGACAGGATTTGAACCTGCGACCTCTGGGTTATGAGCCCAGCGAGCTACCGAGCTGCTCCACCCCGCGTCGGTGAATGCAACACTACGTGAACGCCGGGCACAGAAGCAAATCGCTTACCAAGGGCGAGCCCCACGCGCCGCCCGTCGCCTCCGCCCTTCGGGCAGCGGCGACCACGGCACATGGCGCCCGGCTCGGCGCGGCCTCACGCCGACAGCTCCTCGCGCAGCGCATCCCGCAGCCGTGCCGCTCGCTCCGACACTTCCTCCGGTCCCAGCTCGACCGCCCGGTCGGCCCACCGCTGCCCCTCCGCCAGCTCTCCGCGACGCGCGTAGACCAGGGCCAGCCGGAGCGCCGCCCGCCCATGGCCGGCTTCGGCCGCCCGCGTCCACCACACGGCCGCCTCGGGCTCGCTCCCCTCCCGGGCCAGCAACAGCCCCAGGTTGAACGCCCCGTTCCGGGAACCGGTCTCGGCCGCCTCGCGGTACCACCGCGCCGCCTCGACCACGTCCCCGCGGGCCGCGGCCATCATCCCCACCCGTACCTGCGCGCGCCGATGTCCCTGGGACGCCGCACGCTCGTACCACTCCTCGCACTCGGTCTTCTCATGCACCGTCGACTCTCCGAGCTCGTGCGCGGGCGGCGGCGGGCGCCGCGCGTCCAGCACGGTCGCCAGCCGGTACGCGGCCTCCGCACTGCCCGCGCCGGCCGCGCACCGCAGATGCCGCTCGGCCTCCGGCTCGTCCCCCGCCCGGAGCCGGGCGATCCCCACCTGCAGTGCCGCCTCGGCGTGCCCGGCGGCCGCCGCACGCTCGTAGTACCGCAGCGCCTCGGCCTCCAGCCCCCGCCCGGCGTAGAGGATCCCCAGGTTGAACGCCGCATCCACGCTCCCGGCCTCCGCGGCCTTGGAGAACCACGGCTCGGCCCCGCTCGTGTCCCCGCCCTGCAGCAACAGGATCGCCAGCGCGTTCGCCGCCTCCCGGTGACCGGCGTACGCCGCTCGCCGGTACCACTGCTCGGCCTGCGCGGTGCGCCCCTGCTCGGCGCAGAGCAGCCCGAGGTTGTGCGCGCCGTTCACATCGCCCGCGTCCATCGCCGCCCGGTACCACCGCTCGGCGGTCTGCGTCTCCCCGCGCTCGGCGTGCAGCGCACCCAGCGCGTTCGCCGCGTTGCCGTCCCCGTCCTGGGCGGCCCTCAGCCACCACACGGCCGCGCTCTCGGTGTCCCCGGCGTCCCGGAGCAGGAACCCGAGCGCACAGGCGGCCCGCGCCTCCCCGTCCTTGGCGGACGTCAGGTACCAGCGGCCGGCCTCCTTGAGCAGGCCCCGCTTCTCCAGGATCGTTCCGAGATGCAGCGCGGCCCGCCGGTGGCCGCGCGCGGCGGCCTGCCGGTACCACTGCTCGGCCTCCTCCAGCGGGCCGACACCGTTGTCACCGTCGGATCCCTGTGCCGCCTGCCGGTCCAGCGCCCGGGCCAGTCGGTACGCCGCCTCCCGGTGACCCCGCTCGGCGGCGACCCGCATCCAGCGCTCGGCACCGGCGTCCCCGCGGTGCTCCAGCAGGTCGGCGAGGGCGTACGCGCCCAGGACGTGCCCCTGCTCGGCGGACTGGCGCAGCCAGTACTCCGCGGCCGGCTCGTCACCGCGCTCGCGGTGGTGCCGGCCGAGCGCGTGCGCGGCCGCGGCGGAGCCGGCGACGGCGGCGATCCGCCACCATCCGGCGGCCTCGTCGGCGTAGCCGCGCTGGTGCAGAAGGACTCCCAGGTTGTTGGCGGCGGCGCGGTCACCGGCGGCGGTGGCGGCGCGCAGGTGGGGTTCGGCTCCGTCGAGGTCGCCGCGGCGCAGCAACATGGCCCCTAGGACACTCTTCGCCTCGACGTCGCCGGCCTCGGCGGCCAGACGCCGACGCACCTCCTCGGCGGCCTCGTCAGCGGCCTGCCCGGTTTCGTCCCGGGCCTCGCCCCCGATCTCCTCGGGATCGGAAGGCTGCACAAATCGCCCTGTCTCGAACAGAGTTGCCTTGTCCCCCATAACGTCCATCGTCGCACCACCTGCAACCCGGGTACACCTGGTATACCGCAGCCAGTGAGGTCACTTCAGCGTTTTGTCGACATGCCCACAGAGAGACAAGTCAAACACAGATCGGCCAACTCCCCACGGCGGCACGGCCGTCCCACGCGTCGGCACATGCGTTCGTACGCCACGAAGGCCCGGATCCCCGCGGGGACCCGGGCCTCCGCCACGGCGACGGCCGCAGCGGGATCAGCCGCTGCTCGGCGTAGCTCCCGGTGTGCTGCCCGGTGTGCCGCCCGGACTGCTGCCCGGGCTCGGGGTGGTGCTCGAACCCGGGCTCGCACCACCCTTGTTGCTGCCGCTCCCGCCGCTTGTGCCACCGGGCTTCGCCGCCTGGGACTGCGCCTCCTCGGCCCGCTTCAACGCGTCCTGAAGGTCCTTCTGCGCCTGGCCGTACGCCTGCCAGTCACCTTTCTTCAGGGCCGTCTGCCCGTCGTCGAAGGCCTTCTGGGCGTCCTGGAGCGCCTGTTGGACCGTCGGATTGTTCGACGTCGGCGGGTTGCCGGTGCCGTGGTCCGGCGGCGTCGTGGTCGAACCCTCCGCGCCGAACACCTTGTTGAGGGCCTCGTCCAGGGTGTTCTCGAACGCCGTGTTGCCGCCGTAGGTCACCAGCACCTTCCGCAGCAGCGGGTACTTCAGCCCGCCACCACGGACGTAGACCGGCTCCACGTAGAGCAGTCCCCCGTCGAGCGGCACGGTCAGCAGGTTGCCGTACTCGATCTCCGAGTCCCCGCCTCTGATGAGTCTGACGAACTCGGCGATGTTCTGCTGCGAGTTGGAGTTGAACTGGCTCTGCACCTGTTTCGGCCCGTCGACGGTCTTGCTCGTCGGCAGTTTCAGGACTCTGATCTGGCCGTAGTCGCTCGTACCCGCCTGGGAGTCGACCGCCATGAAGGCGCTGAGGTTGTCCCGACCGTTCGGCGTGAACGTGGTCGTGAGCGAGAACGCCTGGGAGGACTGGTCGGGCATCTTCATGGTCAGGTAGTACGGCGGCACCGCGTTGCCCGACTTGTTGGTCGGGTCGTTGGGCACCTGCCACACCTCGCTGCCGCTGAGGAACGTCTGCGCGTCCTGCACGTGGTAGCGGGTGAGCAGTTCGCGCTGGACCTTGAACAGGTCCTGCGGGTACCGGAGGTGGGCCATCAGGTCCGGCGAGATGTCGGCCTTCGGCTTCACGGTCCCGGGGAAGGCCTTCATCCAGGTCTTCAGCACCGGGTCCTCGGTGTCCCACTGGAACAGCTTCACCGCGCCGGTGTAGGCGTCGACGGTCGCCTTCACCGAGTTGCGGATGTAGTTGACCTGGTTCTGCTGGGCGACCACCGCGCGCTGGTTGTTGTTGTAGGTCAGCGAGTCGGCCGTCGTGTCGCCGAGGGTGGTGCGGGAGGCGTACGGGTATCCGTTCGTGGTCGTGTACGCGTCGACGATCCACTGGATACGGCCGTCCACCACCGCCGGGTAGGCGTCGCCGTCGATGGTCAGCCAGGGCGCCACCGCCTCGACGCGTTCCTTGGGCGTGCGGTTGTACAGGATCCGCGAACCCTCTCCGATCGCGCCGGAGTAGAGGATCTGCGGCTCCCCGAACGCCACCGCGTAGGCGGCCCGGTTGATCGGGTTGGAGAGGCTGACCCCGCTCTTCTCCTTGTAGCTGGTGGTCTTCTCACCGCTGTCGTCGGAGTAGTCGATCTCCTTCTGCGGACCGCCGACGATCGAGTACGTGGTGGTCTTCTCGCCGTAGTAGATCCGCTGTTCGTACGTCCCCAGCCGACCGGTGGACGGCAGGTCGGACTCGGTGAAGACGGGCTGGCCGTTGCCGTCGGCCTCCGTCCCCTTGGCCGCGACCGCGCCGTAGCCGTGGGTGTAGCGGAAGTGGTTGTTGATCCAGTTCTTCTTCGCAATGCCGGCGAGGTTCAACTCGCGCAGACCGACGACCGTGTCCTGGACCTTGCCGTCCTTGGTGTAGCGGTCGACGTCCAGATTGTTCGGAAACGTGTAGTAGTTCCGCATCTGCTGAAGCTGCTGGTACGTCGGGGAGACGATGTTCGGGTCCAGTATCCGGATGCTCGCCGTCGCGTCGACCTCGTCGCGCAGCTTCGACTTGTCGTCGGTGCCGCTCTTGCCGGCGTACTCGGTCACCTTCGCGTCGGCGATGCCGTAGGCCTCACGCGTCGCCTTGATGTTCTTCGCGACGTACGGCGCCTCCTTGGCCTGCTCGTTGGGCTGGACCTGGAACTTCTGGACGATCGCCGGGTACAGGCCGCCGATGAGGATCGCGGAGAGCACCATCAGGCCGAAGCCGATGACGGGCAGCTGCCAGGTGCGCCGCCACAGCGTGGCGAAGAACAGCAGCGCACAGATGACGGCGATGCAGAACAGGATCGTCTTGGCCGGCAGGTAGGCGTTGGCGTCGACGTACCTCAGGCCCGTCCAGTTGCCGGTCGCCCTGAAGTCGCTGGACTTGACCGCGAGTCCGTACCGGTCGAGCCAGTACGCGACCGCCTTCAGGGCGACGAAGACGCCGAGGAGCACCGACAGGTGCCCGGTCGCCGCGGCCGTGGCGCGCGCGCCGGGGCTGGTGATGCGCAGCCCGCCGTACAGGTAGTGGGTGAGGGCGGCGGCGATCACGGACAGGATCGTGGCCGCGAAGCCGAAGCCCAGCAGGAAGCGGTACCAGGGGAGGTCGAAGGCGTAGAAGGCGACGTCGAGATGGAACTGCGGGTCCCGCTGGTGGAAGGGCACGCCGTTGACCCACATCAGCCAGGTCTGCCACTGACCGGCCGCGGAGGCGCCCGCGATCAGGCCCACCAGCGCGGTGACGGCGCACAGCAGCCACCTCTTGTACGGCGCGATGCCCATCCGGTAACGGTCGAGGCTCTGCTGCTCCATCGACATGGCGCTCAGCGGTGGCCGCAGCCGGTGCGCGAGCCAGATGTTGAAGCCGACCGCGGCCGCCATCAGCAGGCCGAAGACGAAGAACAGCCCGATCTTGGTCCACAGGGTGGTGGTGAACACGGACGAGTAGTGCACCGACCGGTACCAGAGCCAGTCCGTCCAGAACCCCGCGAACATGGTGAACGCCATGCCGAGAACGGCAAGAACGCCCAGCGTCATCAGCAGGGCCCGGACACGCCGGGGCGGGCGGCCCACTCTGATCCGCGGCCCCGAGGGGCCTCCGCCGCGGTCCGGCATCTGGAAAGCCAAGGTGCGCACTCCGAAGTTCGCTGTTGGTTCGCTGTTGGTTCGCTGTCGTTGCGTCAGGTCCTCGTGTCCGGGACCGTACGGTGCGCCCCTGTGATCGTAGGCCCACACCTATGCAACTTACTCACGGTTTACTCGGTTCCCGATTCCGGCCGGGAACGAGGCAGGATTGTGACCATGTCCAACACTCCCATGGCAGCGAGCCCGCTCACCCGGGCCGTACTCGAAATCGACGAGTACGCCTCCGGCCTCGGCTGGGACCAGCCCGCTCGCCTTTTCGCCCTCGTAGACACCGCGCGGCTGCGGGCCCAGGAACCTGCCCTCGCGGCCCAGCTCGGCCTGGAGGACGAGCAGGAGACCACCGGCCTCACCCCGATCGAGCAGGACGAGGTCCCAACGAACCGGCCGCTCGACGAGTTCCTCGGCACCATCGCCTGGCCCGACGCGGTGGCCGGCTGCGCGCTGACCGTGGAGCGTCTGATGCTGCCGCCGTCCGCCGAGGCACAGGTCCCGCAGGGGCTGAGCGAGGCGAAGCTGGCGCAGTGGGTGGCCGACCACCCCGAGCGCCAGGAGGTCCGGATGACGGTCGCGGTCCTGCGGGACGGGGCACGCGAGTCGGCCCTGCGCCTGCGCGAGAAGGACTCCGCCACGGAGGTCCTCACGGGCCCGGACCTGGTGCCGGGGCTGGCGGACGCGCTGGCGGCGACCTTCGAGGACTGAGCTCTTCCCAGGACGTCACCGGGTGCGCCCTTGATCGTGAGGGCGCACCCGGTGACGTACGAGGCTTGGTGACGTACGAGGCCCGGTGGCCTGCGAGGCCCTCCGGCCGTCGCGAGGTCGCTTTTGAGGTCCCCGGCCCGGTCAGCCCTTCGTCGTGCACTTCGGCAGATCGGCCGTCTTCCCGGTGCGGATGTCCTGCAGGGCGCTGAGCGCGTCACCGATGGTGTTCACCTTGACCAGGGTGAGCCCGTCAGGGCTGTCCTTGGCGGCCGCCGCGCAGTTGTCGGCCGGCGTCAGGAAGTACTGGGCTCCCTTGTTGCGCGCGCCGACGGTCTTCATCTCGACGCCGCCGATCGGGCCGACCTTGCCGTCGTCGTCGATCGTCCCGGTGCCGGCCACGAACTTGCCGCCGGTCAGACTGCCCGGGGTGAGCTTGTCGTAGATGCCGAGCGCGAACATCAGACCCGCGCTCGGCCCACCCACGTCCGCGAGCTTGATGTCGATCGTGAACGGGAACGTGTGATCGGTCCCGGCGGAGATCCCCACGATGGCCCGCTTGGCGCCGCTGTCCTGGGACGGTGCCGTCGTGATGGTGATGTCCTTGGTGGCGGTCGCCGTCGTGTGCTGCTTCTCGGCGGTGGCCTGGTCCTTTGCGGGCACGATCGTGAAGACCACGTCCTGACCGGGCTTGTGCTTGGTGACCAGCTTGGCGACGTCGGTGGGCTGCTTGATCGCGGTCCCGTCGACGGCCTTGATCACGTCACCGGCGTGCAGCTTGCCCTGGGCCGGGGTGTCCTTGATCACCGTCGAGACGATCACCCAGGACCGCACCGGGACACCCAGCTCCTTCAGCGCGGCGACCTTGGCGCTCTCCTGGGACTGGCTGAACTCCTCGGCGTTCTCCTGGGTGGACTGCTGCTCCGTCTTGCCGTCGGGGTAGAGCGTGTCGTGCGGCACGACCCTGTTGTCGTGCGCGAGCCAGCCGTAGACGGCCTCGACCAGGTTCATCCGGTAGTCGGCGCTGGTGACCCGGACCGTGGTCATGTTGAGGTGCCCGTCGGTCGGGTAGGTCTTGTGCCCGGAGATCTGCAGCACCGGCTCGCCCTCGTGCTCACCGAGAGTGTTGACCGTCGGCCCCGGGGACATCTCCGAGTAGGGCACGGGGAGGAAGACTCCCGCGCACAGGAGCGCGATCAGCATCAGGGTGGAGGCGAGCATCGTCGCGGTGCGGCGTGGCATGACTCGACACTACGGGACGCCCCTGTCAGCGCACCGTCAGGGCCGTCTTCCTCACGTGCTGGAGTGGGACCTCTCCATGGCCTCGCAGAAACGGGCATACCCGTCCAGCTCGGGACCGTCATTGCGGACCTTGCGGGTCCGGTTGGCCCAACTGCCCCACAGGCCGCCGCCTATCGCCGCCGCAAGCGGAATCAGCAACCAGACGAGCGCCGCCATGCCGACCTCCCAACCCCGGGGGAGCGACCCCAACTGACTGATCAGCAGATTAACCATCCGCACTGACAACGCTCACGCCAGGGGTGGGGTTACGCAACCGGAGGTGGGACACAGGGGGTCGTCGGGTCGCACGGGGGGCGCCCAGTGCCCCGGCAGGCAACGTTTGCGCGACGGGGTGAACGCTGCCTGCCGGGGCCCTAGCAGGCGCCCACCCACTCCTCGGTGCCGTCGGAGAACTTCTGGTGCTTCCAGATCGGCACCTCGTGCTTGAGGTCGTCGATCAGCTTGCGGCAGGCCTCGAAGGCCTCGCCCCGGTGCGGACACGACACGCCGACGACGACGGCGAGGTCTCCGACCCTGAGGTCACCCACACGGTGCACGGCCGCCAGCGCCCGCACCGGGTACTCCGCGACGACCCTCTCGGCGATCCGCCGCATCTCGGCCTCCGCGCTGGGGTGGCAGGAGTACCCGAGCTGGTCGACGTCGGCACCTCCGTCATGGTTGCGCACGGTCCCCACGAAGAGCGCCGTGCCTCCGGCGGCGTCGTCCCCGACCGCCTTGAAGACCTCGTCGAGGGAGAGGGGAATGTCCCGGATGCCGATCAGCTTGATCGGGTCCTCGGCGACCCGCTCACCGGGGTGATCGTTGGTGGATGCCATGCCTCCATCGTGCCGCACCCGCGCGACCACCGGAAATAACGCTTTCACCAGGCACGCGCGCGTGCACCTTGGAGCCTCCTACAGGCCCTCAGGCCCTTCCGGCCGAACGCCCCAACCCGTGCCGCGCCGAACGACGCAGGCCCGGACCGTCCGGAACAGCGCATGGCCTGGCCCTGCCGGACGCCCCACGGCCCGGATCCTGCCGGACGGCCACGCCCGGATCCCGCCTGTCAGCCCACGCCCGGCCCCTGCCGGACGTTCACGCCTGGACCCCGCAAGACCTGCACGCCTGGACCCCGCCGGACCCCCACGCCTGGACCCCACCGGACCGCCCACCCTCGATCACTGCCGGACGCCCGACGCCCCGCCCCCGCGGAACACCGTCCCCGAGCACCGCCGAACACCCCACGCCCGGCTCCCGCCGAACGCGCCCGCCCTCAGATCCGCCGCCGGGCCTTGCGCGCCCGGCGTACCACCGCGGCCGCGCCCAGGAGAGCCACCGTGGCCCCCGCGGCACCCGCGGCCGTCGCGTCCTTGCGTCCCAGGCGCCGTCCGGCCACCGTGTGCCGCCCGGACACCTCGTCCAGCAGCTCCGCCAAGACCTCCTCGTTGGTCCATTTCGGCCGCCATCCGGCGTCGTGCAGCCGGCTACCGCTCACCACCCAGGGGTACATCGTGTACGCGAGGTCCCCGGCCGGCGACGGCGTGAGCCCGATCCGGTGCAGCCGGGCCGCCGCCCCCAGTGCGACCGCCGACGGCAGCTCCATGCGCCGGATCCCGCTGAGCTCCTCGACCTCCTCCTGCTCCAGCCACCCGTCACAGCCGACGGCCAGCTCCCCGTCGACCTTCTCCAGCACGGCGTACTCCAGCGCGGTGCACAGGTCCTCCACGTGACAGAACTGCCAGGCGGGCCGCGACCCGGCCACAACGAGCAGCCGCGGCGACTCGAAGTACCTGGTCAGCGCGGTGTCCGTGCCGCCGACGAGCACGGCGGGACGTACGACGGTGACGTTGAGGCCGGGATGCGCCCGCGGCGCGCGCCGCGCGAGCCGCTCGATCTCCAGCAGGTCCCCGACCCCGGTCGCCTCGGCGGTCGCCCGCAGCTCAGCGTCCTCGGACAGCGGCAGCTCGTTGTCGGGCAGCGCCCCGTAGACCATCGCCGAGGTGCACAGCACCACACGGTGCACCCCGGCCGCCGCTGCGGCGGTGAGTACGGTCTGCGTACCCCGGACGTTGTAGGCCGTTCGGGCGGCGGCGTCGGTCTCAAGATCAAGGTCGAGCGCCAGGTGCACCACGACGTCCACCCCGCGCAGCTTCTCCGCGATCGCCGGATCACGTACGTCGAGGATGTGCCACTGCGCGGCCGCGCACTCCCCGCGCCGCTCGTCGATGGCGACGACCTGCTTGATCTCGGCGGACGCGGCCAGCCGCTCGGTGAGCAGCGCACCCACCCCGCTCGCGGCACCGGTGACCGCGACGACGGGCCCGCGCACGGCGGGGCTGCTCTCTTGGTTTCGCGCTGCGCGAACCTGCGGATCTGGGGAACTCACCGGGCGTCTCCAGCGGTTGTCTTCCATACGGGCGCGAATGACGCGTACGTACCAGGTGGCATCCATCCTGCCGCAGGCGTTCAGTCGGCGAAGCACCGAGGCCCGAACCGCCCATGGTGTCTACGCTGGGTGGTGTTGTCGGGCAGCCGCGCCGCCGGAGAGAGAACCGGTGGCCTTACCAGCCGAGGAACCCCGTGAGTGACACCCCATTCGGATTCGGCCTTCCGCCGGAGGAGCCGGAGAACGGCGACGAGGGCAAGAAGAAGGACCAGGAGAGCGGTGGTGGGCAGGGACCGGCCAACCCGTTCGGTTTCGGGCTGCCCGGAGCCGGAGGCCTTGGCGGCCCCGGCGCCGACAACCCGCTCGCAGCCATGTTCGGCTCCCTGAACCCCACCGACCTGGGCGCGGCCTTCCAGCAACTGGGCCAGATGCTCTCCTACGAGGGCGGCCCGGTGAACTGGGACATGGCCAAGCAGATCGCCCGCCAGACGGTCTCCCAGGGCACCGCGGACGGCACCAAGGACGCGAGCATCGGCCCCGCCGAGCGTACCGCGGTCCAGGAGGCCGTCCGGCTGGCCGACCTGTGGCTGGACGACGCGACGTCGCTGCCGTCCGGTGCCGCCTCCGCGGTGGCCTGGAGCCGCGCGGAGTGGGTCGAGGCGACCCTGCCTGCCTGGCGGGAGCTCGTCGACCCGGTCGCCGAGCGCGTCGGCACGGCCATGGGTGACGTGCTGCCGGAGGAGATGCAGGCCATGGCCGGCCCGCTGATCGGCATGATGCGCTCCATGGGCGGCGCCATGTTCGGCACGCAGATCGGGCAGGCCGTGGGCGTGCTGGCCGGCGAGGTCGTCGGCTCGACCGACATCGGCCTGCCGCTCGGCCCGGCCGGCAAGGCCGCGCTGCTGCCGGTGAACATCGAGGCCTTCGGCAAGGACCTCGGCGTGCCGAAGGAGGAGGTGCGGCTGTATCTCGCCCTGCGCGAGGCCGCCCACCAGCGTCTGTTCGCGCACGTGCCGTGGCTGCGCTCGCACCTGTTCGGCGCGGTCGACGGTTACGCGCGCGGGATCAAGGTCGACACCGCGAAGCTGGAGGACGTGGTCGGCCAGTTCGACCCGCAGAACCCGGAGCAGTTCCAGGACGCCCTCCAGCAGGGCATGTTCCAGCCGGAGGACACCCCGGAGCAGAAGGCGGCCCTGGCGCGCCTGGAGACCGCTCTGGCCCTCGTCGAGGGCTGGGTGGACGCGGTGGTGCACGCGGCGTCGAAGCCCCGTCTGTCGTCGGCCGACGCGCTGCGCGAGACGCTGCGTCGCCGCCGCGCCTCGGGCGGCCCGGCCGAGCAGACGTTCGCCACGCTGATCGGCCTGGAACTGCGCCCGCGGCGCCTGCGCGACGCGTCCCGTCTGTGGGCGTCGCTCACGGACGCGCGCGGGGTCGACGGCCGTGACGCCCTGTGGGCCCACCCGGACATGCTGCCGACCGCCACCGACCTGGACGACCCGGACGGCTTCGTACACCGCGAGCAGCTCGACTTCTCGGAGTGGGACAAGATGCTCGGCGAGGCGGCGGACGGCTCCGGCCACAAGCCGGACCTGAACAAGCCGGACAGGAGCCAGAAGGACGACGGCGAGACCAAGGACGACGACGCCGAGTGAGCCTCCATGAAGACGCGGTCCTCGTCCTGAAGGGGTACGTCGGCCAGGAAGAGCTGCGCCAGACCTACCTGGAGCACCTGGAGGCGCACCCGGACGGCATGTGGAAGGCCTGCGGGGACGGGCACATCACGGCGAGTGCCCTGGTGATCGACCCGGACCGCGGGCGTGTCCTGCTCACGCTGCACCGAAAGATGCAGATGTGGCTCCAGATGGGGGGCCACTGCGAGCCCTTCGACCAGACACTGGCCGCGGCCGCCCTGCGCGAGGCGACCGAGGAGTCGGGCATCGCGGGGCTGACCCTGCTGCCAGGCGGGCCGGTGCGCCTGGACCGCCACCACACGCCGTGTGCCTGGCACCTCGACGTCCAGTACGCGGCGCTCGCGCCGGCGGGCGCCGTCGAGGCCATCAGCGAGGAGTCCCTGGAGCTGCGCTGGTTCGCCTACGACGAGGTGGCGACCGTGGCGGACGAGTCGGTCGTGCGCCTGCTGGAGGCCACCCGGGCGCGCGTGTGACCCCTGCGCGGGTGGCTGAACCCCCAGCATGCGTAAGGGGCGGCCGCAAGAGCGGCCGCCCCTTACCCGTCACCCGTCCTCGTGGAGCGGTCAGCTCCAGACGTTGCCCTGGTTCTGCGCGCGTGCCCCGTGCTGGCCCATGCCGAACTGCGCGGCGAGCCCCTGGCCGATCACGGCGTTCTGCGGCGGCAGCAGCTCGCTGGGCTGGACGAGCGCGTAGCCGCTGCCCATGAAGCTGAGCTCCCAGCCCTCACCGGTGTTGCCGCGGCGCCGCCACACCCCGGAAGAGTGCGTCTGGGCCTGCATCTGCACCCGCAGTCCGGTGGACCAGGCGACGATAGCGTCGGCGTCGCAGTTCACGTACTTGTCGGGGGTCACCTGCATCAGGAGCGGGGCGCCCGAGGTCATGAGGGCGACCTTGCCTCGGCCGGTGATGTTCAGCTGGTACTTCCCGGAGCCGGAGATGCCGTACATGCTGTCGACGGCGATCACCTCGTAGTGCAGCGAGGAGTCCATCGCCAGTACGTAGCTGCTGTCGACCGTCAGGCCGTCCTGCTCCACCTCCATGATGTGGACGTGCTGGGCGAGGTTGGCGAGATAGACCGTGCCCTGCCCGTGGCAGCGCATCACGTCCAGGCCCTCTCCGGTGTACGCACGCGCGCGTGCCTGGCTGTTGCTCTGGTACTCGGCGTCGAACTCGACGAGGCCCTGGTAGGCGACCATGGTGCCCTTGCGGGCGAGGATGTCGTCGTGTCCCTCCAGGGTGACGCGCAGCATCTGCTTGTTCTGCAGGCTCCAGCGCTCCTGGGTCTGGACGTCGTTGAAGGCGAAAAGCGGGCTCTGCATGGTGTCCTGTCTCCCCCTCAGCCCCGGAACCGGAGGCGGTCGGTGCTGTCCTCGCTGGGCTGGACGACGACGATGCCCTGCCCGGAGAAGGCCATCTGGTAGGCCTCGCCGCTGCCGCGGCCGATCAGCGACTGCGCCTTGAAACTGCGCTTGCCCTTCACCTTCAGGTTCGGCGACCAGGCGACGAGGGCGTCGGGGTCGACGTACGTCTCGTTCTCGCCGCCGCCGCAGTCGACGACGATCGGCTTGCCCCGGGAGGTCAGCGCGACCCAGCCCTGACCGGAGATCTTGGTGTTCCACAGACCCTGCCCGGCGAACTTCGCCAGCCCCTTGACCCGCTCCACGCCCCAGGTGAGGTGGGCGTCGAAGGCCAGCAGGTTGGTGGCGTTGACGGAGATGGCGTCGCCGTTGAGGTTGATGACGACGACGTTGGCGCCGTAGTCGGCGAGGTAGAGCAGGCCGTCGCCGGAGCACTTCATCAGGGGCGCGCCCTCGCCGGTGATCCAGTCGCGGGCGATCTGACGGACGGCCGGCGGGTTGGGCTCGTACTGGACGAAGCCTTCGTAGGCCACCATCGACCCCACGCGCGCGAGGAGGTCGTTGCCGGTCTGCAGGGCGACCTTCAGCATGTGGTCGCCGTGGTTCTCCATGCGTGCGGTGACGGGCGCGGGGGCGTAGCCCGCGAGCGGCTGGTTCATGACGGGCTCCCTCAGACCTCGTACGGCTGGACGACGACGAAATTGCCGGGCGCGGCACGGAACTGGAGGTTGACACCCTCGCCGCTGTGCCCCGGGTAGGCGTTGCGGCGCATGCGCACCTGGCTGGAGACGATCACCTGGGCGGCGGCCGACCAGGCGACGACGGCGTTGGAGTCGACGAACGTCGTCGGCGTCACGGGCAGCACGACGGGCGTGCCGTGCGTCTTGACGACGATCGTGCCGGTGCCCTGGAACTGCATGGTGAACAGGGCGCCTCCGGGGATGCCGTGGCCCTCGATGCGGCGGACCTCGTACTGAAGGCTCTCGTCGAAGGCGAGCACGTTCTCGGCGGAGACGCACAGCGCCTCGCCCTGTAGCTCGACCGGGTGCAGGTGGGTGGAGTTCTCGGCGAAGAACACCTGGCCCTGGCCCGTGCAGCGCATCAGCTGCATCTCCTGGCCGGTGGCGTTGCCCACGATCCGGCCCGCGAAGCCGGCGCCCTTGTAGCTGAAGTCGACCTTGCCCTGGTACAGGACCATGCTGCCCTGCCTGGCCAGTACGGGCTGACCGCTCGTGCCGAGGTCGGCGCGGATCAGCTTGCTGTTCTGCAGCGTCCAGCGCTGGCCGGTCGGCGTCTCCTTGAACTGCTGGAGCGCGGCCGACACACCGGCGCCCTGGACAGCACCCTGCGGGGCGCCGTAGGGCGCGGGCTGTCCAGGGACCTGCCCGTAGGACTGCTGGCCGTATCCGGGCGGTGCGCCGGGCTGACCGTAGCCGGGCGGCGGGGTCGGCGCCTGGGGGGCCTGGGGGCTCTGCGGCTGGGCGTATCCGGGGGGTGGGGGCGCGCTCGGACCGGGGCCCTGGCCGTACGGCGGCTGCTGGCCCGGGTGGCCGTAGGGCGCGGGGGCCGGGGCCGGCGGCGGGACGGTGCCTCCGGGCGGCGCAAGGGGCGCGACGATGGTCGGCGCGGCGTGCACCGAGGGCGCGGGCGCCGGGGCCGGCGGCGGGGTGGCTCCCGCGGACGGGGCGTAACCCTGTGCCGCGGGTGCCGGGGTGGCGGTGGGCGCGGGTGCCGGGGTGGGCGCGGGCGGGACGCCGAAGGTGGGCGGCGCGGCGGACTGGGCGGGCGGGGCGAATCCCGGTGAGGCACCGGTCTGCGGCTGCTGCGGGGCCGGGCTCGGAGCGGGGCTCTCCTCCTCCAGGACCTCGCCCCCGAAGTTCTTCAGCAGTGCCTCGAGACCGCCGTCGAAGCCCTGCCCGACCGCGGCGAACCGCCACACGTCCTTGAGGTAGAAGTCGCCCAGCATCACGGCGCGCTCGGTGGAGAACTCCGAACCGCTGAACGCGTATCGGGCCACCTCCTCGCCCCCTGCCACGATGCGCAGGTAGCCGGGGTTGATCTGCGACATCTGGCCGCCGCCGTCGACGGTCGCGGTGAAGGACAGCTTCTGGATCTGCGGCGGGATCCTGTCGAGCGTGACCCGGAAGGACTCCGTGTCACCGGCCTGGGCACCCAGTTGCTGGATGGCCTCTTCGGGGGACTTCGGCTGGTTGTAGAAGACGAAGTACCGGTCGTCCGAGAGCCGTTCGTCGGCGTCCAGACCGAAGCAACTGATGTCGAACGTCAGTCCGGGCGCGGAGATCTGCACGCCTACGTACAGATCCGTGCCCGCGGTCAGGTCACTGATCCTGGCCTTGTGGCCGCGTTGGAATTCCCTGGGCATGCGTAACGACCGTCCCCCATCCCGAATGCGAGTGCGTCGCGCCAGGCTAACGGCAAACTCCGACACCGGACGAAGTCGGTACAGACCCGGTACACAATCCCGGCCCTACGGCACCGGACGCCCCCAGGGGACGGCGTTCACTCGCCGCGCGCGCCCGGCAGATCCGGCAGTCGGCCCGCCGAGACGACCCCTTCGAGGTAGCCCCGTGCCCGCTCCGTGCGCGGGTACGCCTCCAGCAGCCGCCAGAAGTCGGGGCCGTGTCCGGGTACGAGCAGATGTGCGAGCTCGTGGACGAGGACGTAGTCGATGACGTACTCGGGCATGCCCTGCAGGCGGTGCGACAGGCGGATGCTGCCCTCCGCCGGTGTGCACGATCCCCAGCGGGTGTTCTGGTTGGTGACCCAGCGGACGGAGGCGGGCCGGGCCCGGCCGTCGAAGTACTGGGCCGACAGCCGCTCGGCGCGCTCGGCCAGCTCCGCGTCGCCGAGCGCCCGCCTGCTCTCCTGGGCGGCCAGCTTGTCGAGCATGACGGTCACCCAGCGCTGCTCCTCCGCCTCGGACATCCGGGCGGGGATGAGCACGACGGTGCGATCGCCCTCGCGGTACGCGGAAACCGTCCTGCGGCGACGGGCGCTCCTGCGGACCTCGATCGCGCTCGCCTTCGAGCCGCCCGGCGGCAGGCTCGTCGTGCTGCGCTGTGGCATTCCGGCGTGGTGCAGTGGGTCGGCGGACACGCCCCGACGTTACCGGGTGTACGCGCGGGAAGTCCCGGGTCCGGGACGGTTCCCTGCCGATCCCCCACCGAGCGTTTGATTCGTACGACGAATAGCCCCCTCCTGTGGACAACTTTCGGCGCCGCCCGGCCCGGACGGGGCATGCTGGCACTCGTCGGCGGAGCACGACCGGCTCCACCGGCACATGGAGACGACAGGGACTTTCTCGGGGCTACGGGGGCCTGCATGCATCCGATGGTGAAACCCGCGCTCAGGCGGGGCTGGCGCGATCTCAAGACCGTGCAGTTCGGGATGACTCCCGCGCACGCGATGACACTGGGTCCGTTGGACACCGCGACGGGCAGCTTCCTGGACCTGCTCAACGGCACCCGCGGCCTGCCCCTTCTACGACAGGAGGGACACCGCATGGACCTGCCCGAGGGCCATGTCGACCGGCTGGTGGAGCGGCTCGCCGGGTCCGGCCTCCTCGACGACGCGCAGGGCGGCGGGGCGGCTGCGGACGCGCTGCGCGGGAAGCAGGAGGTCATGGACCGGCTGCGTCCTGACCTCGCCTCGCTCTCCCTGGTCGCCCGGGAACCGGGCGAAGCGATCGGACGTCTGGCCGCCCGCCGCCGCCTGCGTGTGCAGGTCAGAGGTGCGGGGCGGGTGGGCGCGACGCTGGCCGCCGTGCTGTCGGGCGCGGGAGTCGGCGAGGTCGACGTACGCGACGGCGGCTGCGTCGAGCCATGGGACGTCGCACCGGGCGGGCTGCCCGCGGAGGCCGTCGGCGAGCGCAGGGACGAGGCGGCACGCCGAGCCGTACGGCGGGCAGCCCCCGACCGCCCGGTGCGCCGCGGCCCGCAGGCGCCGCCCGGGGCGGATGGCCCGGGGTTCTCGCTGGTCATCCTTGCCCCGCGGGACGACGTGGCCGTGCACGCGCCCGACCCGGCCGCGGCCGAACCCCTCATCGCGTCCGGAACCCCCCATCTGTACGCAGGTGTGGTGGAGGGCACAGGCGTCGTGGGCCCTCTCGTTCTGCCCGGCGACACGAGCTGTGCGGGCTGTCTGCACCGGGGCCGCGCGGACCGGGACGAGAGCTGGCCACGCCTGGTGGCACAGTGGCGCTCCGGGCGGCAGCGCCCCGTCCGGCCCTGTGACCTGGCGCTCGCCACGACGGTCGCCGGTCTGGCCGCCGCCCATGCCCTCGCCTTCCTGGACGGCGAGCTGCCCTCGAGCGCGGGTGCCCGGTGGGAGGTGTCCGTGCCCGGCCTGAACTGGCGTGCCCGACCGGTGTGGCCGCATCCGGCGTGCCCGTGCGGAGCAGTGGAGAAAACCACAGCGGAACAGACCTCAAAGGACGGGGGGCCACACGAGACAATGGCGGTGCAACGGCCGCCATCGAAGCCATGCCGTCAGGCAGGCGCGTCGCGGCTTGCTGGGACTTGGAGGACGCATGTCTGATCTTCCCCGGAAGGCGGTCACCCGGACCGCCAAGCTCGCCGCGCTCCCGCTCGGCTTCGCCGGACGGGCCACCTGGGGACTCGGCAAACGGATCGTGGGCGAGTCCGCGGAGATCGTCGGCCGCGAGCTGCAGCAGCGCACGGCCGAGCAGCTGTTCAAGGTGCTCGGTGAGCTCAAGGGCGGCGCGATGAAGTTCGGGCAGGCGCTGTCCGTCTTCGAGTCGGCGCTGCCCGAGGAGGTCGCCGGCCCGTACCGGGTGGCGTTGACCAAGCTCCAGGAGGCGGCGCCGCCGATGCCGACGCGCACGGTGCACGCGGTGCTGGAAGAGCGGCTCGGTGCGGACTGGCGTGAGCTGTTCGAGGAATTCGAGGACAAGCCGTCCGCGGCGGCCTCGATCGGCCAGGTGCACCGGGCGGTGTGGCACGACGGCCGCGAGGTGGCGGTCAAGGTGCAGTACCCCGGCGCCGGTGAGGCCTTGCTGTCCGATTTGACCCAGCTGAGCCGCTTCGCTCGCCTTCTGGGTCCGCTGATTCCCGGCATGGACATCAAGCCCTTGATCGCCGAGCTCAAGGACCGGGTCTCGGAGGAACTGGACTACGGCCTGGAGGCCGAGGCCCAGCGGGCTCATGCAGAGGAGTTCGCGGACGACCCGGACGTCGTGGTGCCGGCGGTGGTCCACCAGCGCGACCAGGTTCTGGTCACCGAGTGGATCGACGGAATTCCTCTGTCCGAGGTGATCTCGGACGGCACCCGGGAACAGCGCGACCGCGCCGGCCAGCTCCTGGCCCGCTTCCTCTTCTCCGGCCCGGCCCGCACCGGCCTGCTGCACGCCGACCCGCACCCGGGCAACTTCCGCCTGCTGCCGGGCGGCCCGGGCGGCGAGGACGACTGGCGCCTGGGCGTCCTGGACTTCGGCACGGTAGACCGTCTCGCCGGCGGCCTGCCGACGCCGATCGGCGAGTCCCTGCGGATGACCCTGGACGGTGAGGCCGAGGCGGTGTACCAACTGCTGTGCGCGGAAGGCTTCGTCAAGGAGTCGATCGAGCTGGACCCCGACGCCGTTCTGGACTATCTCCTGCCGATCATCGAACCGGCGCGGGTGGACGACTTCACCTTCACCCGTGGCTGGATGCGCAGCCAGGCGGCCCGGGTCGCCGATCCCCGCTCCCCTGCCTATCAGCTGGGCAAGCGGCTCAATCTGCCTCCCGCGTACTTGCTGATACACCGTGTGACCCTCAGCACCATCGGCGTGCTGTGTCAGCTGGGGGCGACGGTGCGTCTGCGCGAGGAGCTGGAGGAGTGGCTGCCGGGGTTCGCGGCGGACGAGGACGCCGAGGAGGCGGCCGTCGAAGCGTGAGCACGCCCGCTCCTCGCGGCTCCTACCACCAGGGCGAGTCCAGGCGGCCCTCGATGGATCTGAGGTTCTCGCGGGAGCAGGCGTCGCAGAAGTAGCGACGCACGCCACTCTCCACGGAACAGGTCCAGGTGGGTGGCGGCCCTTCGGCCGGGGTGCCGCAGCGGGCACAGACGAGGGGTGGGCGCTCAGCGATGGAGCCGCCGTGGTCACTGCCTCCGGAAAGACTCGTCACCCGGCGACGATATCGCCGCTGCCGGGATCGGGTGGTGCAACGCACCGCGGGGGCCGGTCCGTTCGGACGGACCGGCCCCCGCGGGAAGAGCTTCGCCTCTCTGCCCGGAGGCCACCGCTCAACGGTGTGGTCGGTTACTGCATGACCGCCATGGCGAGCGCGCGGCGGGCGCGCCGCGAGGCGCGCTCGGCACGGCGCTGCATCCGGCGGGCGGCCGCCAGGCGCGCGGCCTGGCGTTCCAGCTCGGCCTCATGCAGTCGCCCGTGCATATGCGCACGGGCCAGGGCTTCTGGGATGAGTTGCATCTCGCGGGTCCTGTTCTGGCGCGAGGCGTTCGCGCCGGTGGTGGTGACGTCTTCGGTCGCGGAGCCTGCGGGCTCGCTGGTGGACGGCTTCATCGGGGCCTGCTTCTTGGGGTCGTGCGTGAGAGGGCGGTCGATCGTTCCTGTGATGTTCATGCCGTGACCGGGTTCTTGCGCGGGCGGCCACGCGGCCGCTTCCGGGCGACGACGACACCCTGGACGAACAACTCGCCACCCCAGACGCCCCAGGGCTCACGCCGCTCCTTGGCGCCGGCGAGGCAGGCCTCGATCAGCGGGCAGGTGCGGCAGAGGGACTTGGCGTACTCCACGTCCGCGGGCGACTCGGCGAAGAAGACCTCCGGGTCGTAGGAGCGGCACGGGACGGGTACGCCGAGGTTCTCGATGGCGTCGTCGAGCGCGGTGAGCGCGGTGAGCGGGGTCAAGGTGGAGTCCTCCGTGAGGCAGGGCGGGGGGATCGTGTCGGAAGGCGGTACGGACGGGGCGTGCGCTTCGAGTTGCACGGTTCGTCTTCCTCGTCTGGTCGGTCCGGCCGGTCGGCCGGGTGTCGGCTGGGTACCGGGTTCTTTTTCTTGTCCCGAGGCCCCTTCGCTCCGCCGTCCCCGTTCGGGGAAAACAGAAGGGCCGCGGATCCCGGGTGGGGTTCCGCGGCCCTGAAGGCGCCGGCCTGATCGGCGATCAGGCTGGATCACTCCAGGGTTCTGGCCCACGGAAGGCCCACATCAGGTGGTGCTGCGTTGCCTGCTTCCGGTTTCCGGCACCGGCCGCCGTAAAGGCATAGGCCTGGGCCTGTGCCACTACTGCTTCCAGTGCCTTGGTCGGTCGCTCATTGCGCTCACGGACGGGAAGACCCGCGAGAGACACGAAGGACGCCGGACGCGCGGCACGGATGCCGGACAGACCGGTGCCCAGGGCGGAGCCGCCGAGCATGCACAGGGAGGCGACCGAGCGATCGGTCATTTTGGCGGTGCTGATGGAGCTGCTCTTGATGCTGATCACTGGACTCGCCTCCTCTCGGCGTCTCTGGGACTGGGCTGAGCCAGTCCGTTCGGGTATGCAAGTACAACACGGAAGCAGGGCCTCAGGAAGGCCGCTGTCCCCGTGACCAAGAACCTATGGGGATTGCTGGGGCATGCGCAAACTATTTTTTCGACGAGTTCGCATCAGTCCCGGTCTTCTTCCCTTCCGGGCTTCTGGCCTGAGCAGATGGCGAGAACGTCGGCGCCGTAGCGGTTGAGCTTGCGCGTCCCGACCCCGGGGATCCGCGCCAACTCGCGCTCGTCGTCGGGGACGGCCTCGGCGATCGCCATCAGGGTCTTGTCGGTGAAGACGCAGAACGCGGGCTGACCGCTGAGCCGCGCCTGGTCCGCCCGCCAGTCGCGCAGCCGCTCGTAGAGTCCCTCGTCCATGTCGGAGGGGCAGTCCTCACAGCGCATCAGCTTCATCTCACCCGCATCGGTGAGCGTGCGGCCGCAGACCCGGCAGCGGGCCGGGGTGCGCTGGGTCCGACGCACGGGGCCTCCTCCGGTGGCCCCGGCCATCGGGGTGCCGCCGAAGCCCCGGTCGATGCCTCCCGCACCGCCGGCACCGGCCCGGCCCGCGGTGGCGGCCGAACCGGGACGCAGCCCGTCGAGGAAGCGGCTGGGCCGACGGTTGGCGCGGCCGCCGGGCGAGCGGGACAGCGCCCAGGAGACGAGCAGTTGCTCGCGGGCCCGGGTGACGCCGACGTAGAGGAGGCGGCGCTCCTCCTCGATCTGTTCGTCGGTTCTGGCGTAGGTGATCGGGACCATGCCCTCGGCGACACCGACCAGGAAGACGACGTCCCACTCCAGGCCCTTCGCCGAATGCAGGGAGGCGAGGGTGACGCCCTGGACCGTCGGGGCGTGCTGGGCGTTGGCCCGTTCGTCGAGTTCGGCCACCAGGTCGCCGAGGGTGGCGCCGGGCTTGGCTGCGGCGAAGTCCTGCGCGAGGTTCACCAGTGCGGCCAACGACTCCCAGCGCTCTCTGACGGCACCGGAGCCGGCCGGGGGCTGCGGGGTCCAGCCCTCGCCGGAGAGCACGGCGCGCACCTGGGAGGGCAGGTCGACGGCGTCGTCGAGGAGGGCGTCGTTGCCGCCGAAGCGGGCGGCGCCGCGCAGGGCGATGGCCGCCTTGCGCACCTCGGGCCGGTCGAAGAAGCGCTCGGCACCGCGGAGCTGATAGGGGATCCCGACGTCCGCGAGGGCCTGCTCGTAGGTCTCGGACTGGGAGTTCGTCCGGAACAGGACCGCGATCTCGCTCGCCGGGACACCGGAGGCGATCAGGTCGCGGATGCGGCGGGCGGCGCCCTCGGCCTCGGCGGGTTCGTCGGTGTACTCGGCGTAGACGGGCTCGGGGCCCGGGGCCCGCTGGGAGACCAGTTCCAGCCGGTGGTCGGCGGCGCGGCCGCGGGCCTGGGCAAGCAGTCCGTTGGCCAGGTGGACGACCTGGGGGGTGGAGCGGTAGTCGCGCACCAGCTTGACGACGGTGGCGCCGGGGTGGCGGGTGCGGAAGTCCAGGAGGTGGTCGGGGGTTGCGCCCGTGAAGGAGTAGATCGTCTGGCTGGCGTCACCGACGACGCACAGGTTGTCGCGGTCGCCGAGCCACAGCTCCAGCAGTCGCTGCTGCAGGGGGCTGACGTCCTGGTACTCGTCCACCACGAAGTGCTGGTACTGGGCGCGGACCTGTTCGGCGATGTCGTGCCGGTCCTGGAGGACGGCAACGGTCAGCAGCAGGACGTCCTCGAAGTCGATGACGGCGCGGTCCCGCTTGAGGTCCTCGTAGCCGGAGTAGAGCTGGGCGATCTCGGCGGGGTTCCTGGGCGCCTCGCGGCCGGCCTTCGCGGCTGCGAGCGCGTAGTCGGCGGGGACGGTCTGGGTGACCTTGGACCATTCGATCTCGGCGGTGACGTCCCGCAGCTCGCCCCTGTCGAGGCGGATGCGGCAGGCGGCGGCCGCGTCCGCGACGAGCTGGATCTTGCGATCGACGAGCCGGGGCATGCTGCCACCGATCGCTTTCGGCCAGAAGTACTGCAGCTGCCGCAGGGCGGCCGAGTGAAAGGTGCGCGCCTGGACGCCGTGCGCACCGAGCTGACGGAGGCGGCCGCGCATCTCGCCGGCGGCGCGGTTGGTGAAGGTGACAGCGAGCACGCTGGAGGGCTGGAGGATCCCCGCGCGCACCCCGTAGGCGATGCGGTGGGTGATCGCCCGGGTCTTGCCCGTCCCCGCCCCCGCCAGCACGCACACCGGGCCGTGCAGGGCGGTGGCCACCTCGCGCTGCTCGGGGTCGAGCCCTTCGAGCACCGCGTCGGCCGAGTCCGGTACGCGCGGGAAGAGCGTGGAGTGCGTTGCTGCTGTCACACGGCCATGCTGCCAGGTCGCGGGAGACAGGTGAGGCGGTTGTCCACAGGCAGCCCCTCGCAGTCGTACTAATGCGGCGAGCGTCATGTGCTGGTGCGGCGACCGTCACGTGCTGCCGGATACCCGGGCGGGAATGCCGGGTCCGTGGCGTACGTTCCTCCCCAGCGACCATTACGTCCCCGAGCCGCCGAAGGAGCGCGAAAGACATGCTGGGTTCTGTGACCATGTACAGCACCACGTGGTGTGGCTACTGCCGCCGACTGAAGAGCCAGCTGGACCGCGAGGGCATCGCGTACACGGAGATCAACATCGAGCAGGACCCGGAGTCCGCAGCGTTCGTCGAGAAGGCGAATGGCGGAAACCAGACGGTACCGACCGTGCTCTTCCAGGACGGCACGACGCTGACGAACCCCTCGCTGGCGCAGGTCAAGCAGAAGATCGGCGCCTGAGCGCTCCCGGCGCTGCGGCTGCTTCCGCACAGAGGGCGGTCCCTGTAATGACTCAGGGACCGCCCTCTTGTGATGCATAGGGACCCGGAAGCCGGGCGGTGCGCAGGGCCCCGGGCTGGTGCGCAGGAAGCCCGGCAGCGCGGAGTCGTGAGGGGCGGCCGACCCCGGTCGCCCGCCGGTGTCAGACGAAATTCCTCGTCGGCAGCGGCGTGCCGTACCAGAGCTCGATGAGCCGGGCCGCGATGGAGATGCCGTACGGCGGCAGGACCTCGCCGGACTCGAAGGCCGCGCGGAGCTCCTCGCGGGAGAACCAGCGGGCCTCGTGGATCTCGTCGCCGTCGACATTGATCTCGGTCGAGGTGGCGCGGGCCGTGAAGCCCAGCATCAGGCTGGACGGAAAGGGCCAGGGCTGGCTCGCGACGTACTCGACCTGGCCGACGGTGATGCCGACCTCCTCGTGGACCTCCCGCCGCACCGACTGCTCGATGGACTCGCCGGGCTCGACGAAGCCGGCGAGCGTGGAGAAGCGGCCCTCGGGCCAGTGCACCTGCCGGCCGAGCAGGATGCGGTCCTCGTCGTCGGTGACGGCCATGATCACGGCCGGGTCGGTGCGCGGGTAGTGCTCGGCGCCGCAGGCCGGGCAGCGGCGGATGTGGCCGGCCGCGGCGATCACGGTGCGCTCGCCGCAGCGGGAGCAGAAGCGGTGCAGGCGCTGCCAGTTCTCCAGGGCCACGGCGTGCACCATCAGAGCGGCGTCCCGGGGCGACAGGAGCAGTCCGGCCTCGCGCAGCCCCGCCGGGCGTGCCGACTGGTCCATGCGGCCGGGCAGCGCGTCCTTCTGCAGGGCGAAGTAGCTGACGCCGTCCTCGTCCGTGCCCAGGAAGTAGCGATGCGCCTCGGTGAGGGGGGCTTCGAAGGAGGGTGTCATGACGAGTTCGGTGCGCCCGTCGGGCGTCTCGTCGATGAGGACCTGGCCGCCGGAGACCACGAAGCAGCGTGTGGACGGGTGGCTCCAGGCGGCGGCGAGCCAGGCCTCGTCGAGCCGGTGATGGGCGGCCCGGTCGATGCCGCTGGGGGCGGTGAGCGAGATGGGCCGGTCGGCGGTGTGGTCGGTCCAGGTGGTGGTCACGGTGCTTCCAACTCCCCCGGTGGAACGGTTGTTTGGGCGACGGTTCAGCGAGACGTGCGGCAGGAGGCGACCGCGTCCGGCGATGCCTGGAGGTGCGGGGCGGCCCTCCCAGTGTGCCCTGGGCCGGGCACCGCTTCGGACAGTCCCCGTCCGTGATCGGAGGGTGTCGCCTCGTCCTCGGACGGTGCCGGGCGGTCAGGGCGCATCGCGCCAGTGCTCCGCGAGATCGCCCCACAGGTAGGCGCTGGTCTCGACGCCCTTGAGCAGGAGGTCGAGTTCGACCTTCTCGTTCGGGGCGTGCCAGCCGTCGGACGGGACGGAGATGCCCAGGAACAGGACGGGGGCGCCGAGGACCTCCTGGAGGTCGGCGGCCGGGCCCGAGCCGCCCTCGCGCGTGTAGCGGACGGGCGTGCCGAAGGCCCGGCCCATGGCCCGGACGACGGACTGCAGGGCCGGGTGGTCCAGGGGGGTAAGGCACGGGCGGGTGGCCGAGCCGAAGGTGATCTCGTGCCGGATCCCGGCGGGCAGCTGCTCGCCGGCCCAGGCGCGGACGGCCTTCTCGACGTGCTCGGGGTCTTGGCCCGCGACCAGCCGGAACGACAGCTTCACCATGGCCGTGGACGGGATGATCGTCTTGCTGCCGGGGCCCTGGTAGCCACCGCCGATGCCGTTGACCTCGGCGGTGGGACGGGCCCAGATACGCTCCAGGGTCGTGTGTCCGGCCTCTCCGTGCGTGGCGTGGGACCTGGCGGTGCGCAGCCACTGCTGTTCGTCGAAGGGCAGCTCGGCGAAGAGTTCGCGCTCCCGGTCGGTGAGCTCGACGATGCCGTCGTAGAAGCCGGGGATCGCCACCCGCGCGTGCTCGTCGTGGAGGGCGGAGACGAGGCGGGCGGCGGCGGTCGCCGGGTTGGGCACGGCACCGCCGAAGGAGCCCGAGTGGATGTCCTGGTCGGGACCGTACAGCTGGATCTCGCACTCGGCGAGGCCCCGCATGCCGGTGCACACCGTGGGGGTGTCCTCGGCCCACATGCCGGTGTCGGAGACGATCACCGCGTCGGCGGCCAGGCGGTCGGCGTGCTCTTCGACCAGCGCCCGGAAGTGCGGGGAGCCGGACTCCTCCTCGCCCTCGATCAGGAGCTTCAGGTGCACGGCCGGGGCGGTGCGGCCGGCGGCGACGAGGTGGGCGCGGACGCCGAGTGTGTGGAAGAACACCTGCCCCTTGTCGTCGGCCGCCCCGCGCGCGTAGAGACGGTTGCCGCGGACGACGGGTTCGAAGGGGTCGCTGTCCCAGCCGTCCTCGCGGGCGGCGGGCTGCACGTCGTGGTGGCCGTAGACGAGGACGGTGGGGGCCTCGGGGTCGTCGGAGGGCCACTCGGCGAAGACGGCCGGGGCGCCCGGGGTCTGCCAGACCTCGGTGGTCGTGAAGCCGGTCTCCTTGAGCTTTGCCGCGAGCCAGTCGGCGCTGCGCCGTACGTCGGGCGCGTGGTCGGGCTGCGCCGACACGGACGGGATGCGCAGCCACTCGGCGAGGTCGTCGAGGAAGGCGGCACGGTGCTGCTCGATGTACGTGCGGACGGCGCTGTCCGGGGTCTGGCTCATGCCGCCGAGCCTATCGGCCCGCGGTGACATCCTCCTCGGGCGGTTCGTCACACCGCGCCTCCTCCAGCAGCAGGCGCTCCAGCGCGGCCCGGTCCGGAAGGTTCCCCGGTCGTACGACCTCGCCGGTGCGCACATAGAGGAACACGGCGGTGACGCGCTCCAGGGGCACACCGTGCTGTTCCGCCCAGGCGAGCCGGTACAGGGCCAGCTGGAGCGGGTCGGCGGTCAGGCCGCGGCCGGTCTTCCAGTCGACGATCTCGTACGTCGTCTCGTCACCGGCGCCCTCCTTGTAGACGGCGTCGATGCGGCCGCGCACGACGCGGCCGGCGATGCCCAGCTGGAAGGGGGCTTCGACGCGGTAGGGCGTGCGGTGTGCGTAGGCGGTGCGTTCGAAGGCCTCCTTGAGGATCTCCAGGTCGCGTTCGTCGGCGATCTCGGCGTCGCGGCCGGGCAGTTCCTCCGGCTCCAGCAGGGGAAGCGTGAGCTCTTCGAACCGCGCCTCGACCCAGGCGTGGAAGCGGGTGCCGCGGCGCGCGGCCGGTTGCGGGGGGCGCGGCATGGGTCGCGCGAGGTCACGCGCGAAACCGTCCGGGTCGGCGGCCAGCCGCAGTACCTGCGAAGCGGTGAGCGTCGTCGGCAGGGGTACGTCGGTGACGTGCTGCCGGGCGCGCTGGAGCTCTCCGGTGAGGGCGTCGAGGTCGCGGTCCCAGGAGGCGACGGTGCGGGCCTCCTCCGGGGTGAGGGGCACGGGCTGCGGTGCCTGCGGGTGGGGACGGGCGGCGGGCAGCACGGGGTGCTGTTCCGGGGACGTCGCCTGGTGCGGCACGGTCGGGCGCTCACTCGTCCACGCGTCCCAGTCGGCCGTGTCCTCGCCGTCGTCGGGGTTCTCGTCGCCGTAGGGCTTCTCGTCGCCGTAGGGGTTCTCGTCGCCGTGGGTGTCCGCATCGTCAGACGCCTCGTCCCAGTGGGGCGGCTCGTCCCCGTAGGGCGGCTGGTCTCCCGAGGGTGGCTCGTCGGCGTCCGGGGGTGACGGCCAGTCCGGGTCGTCGTGGGTGTCCGGGTCGTGCATGGCAGGCGGGTGCGGGTGGCCGCCCGAGTGCGAGGCGAGGTCCTCCAGGTGTGCGAGGACGGTCGTGGCGGCCGCCCGGCGGCGGGCGAGCGCGGACTCGTCCAGGGGCAGCGGCCAGACCCGGTCGGCGGTGGCCCGGTGCAGGGCCGGGTTCTCCTCGTCCTCTTCCGGCTCCTCCGCCCACTGCTCGATCTCGCCGTACCCGGCGGCGCAGTGGTCGTACAGGTCCTGAAGGAAGGCGGAAGGGCCGCGGGGCTTCTTCTGGCTCGGGCCCCACCAGTGACCGGAGCCGAGGAGCAGGGAGCGGGGCCGGGTGAAGGTGACGTAGCCGAGGCGGAGTTCCTCGGTGTGCTGGTGCTCCTTCATCGCCTCGTGGAAGGCCTTGATGCCGCGGGCGTCCCAGCTGCCGATGTCGGGCAGCGTGTCGGCGTCGCCGCGCAGTGCGTGCGGCAGGACCTTGCCCTGGCTGGTCCACTTCTCGCGGCCCTGGCTGCTGGGGAAGGTGCCGGTGACCAGGCCGGGGACGGCGACGACGTCCCACTCCAGGCCCTTCGACTTGTGCGCGGTGAGCACCTTGACGGTGTTCTCGCCGCCGGGCAGCGCGTTGTCGAGGCCCTTTTCGTACTGTGCCGCGGTGCGCAGGAAGCCGAGGAAGGCCAGCAGGGTCGCCTCGCCGTCGGACGCGGCGAAGGAGGCGGCGATGTCGAGGAAGTTCGACAGGGTCTCACGGCGGCGGGCGGCCAGGGCGTGCGGGGACGCCGACAACTCCACCTCCAGACCGGTGACGGCGAGGACGCGGTGCAGCACGTCCATCAGCGGGTCCGACAGCGAGCGGCGCAGGTCGCGCAGCTCGGCGGCGAGCCGGGCGAACCGCACGCGCGCGTCGGGCGAGAACGGCAGCCCGTCGTCGTCCCCACCGCCGCCGAGTGGTGTCTCCAGGAACGTGTCGAGGGCGTCGGCGAGCGAGATCACCTCGGCGGGGTCGACTCCTTCGACTGCCTCGGCGAGGCGCCGGTCCGGGTCGTCGTCGGCGTCCACGCGCGCGTGGGCCACGAGCCGTCTCGCCCGCCGACCCAGAAGGGCGAGGTCGCGTGGGCCGATGCGCCAGCGCGGGCCGGTCAGGAGCCGGACCAGGGAGGCGTTCGCGCCGGGATCCTGCAGGACCTCGCAGACGGCGACGAGGTCGGCGACCTCGGGCAGGTGCAGCAGACCGGACAGGCCGACCACCTCGACCGGGAGGTCGCGGGCGACCAGGGCTCCCTGGATCTCGGCGAAGTCGGTGGCCGTGCGGCACAGGACCGCGATCTCCCCGGGTGCCTTGCCGGTCCGTACGAGGTGGGCGATCGAGTCGGCGACCCAGTCGATCTCCTGGGCGTGGGTGCGCAGCAGGGCGCAGCGGACCAGGCCGTCGCGCTCGGCACCCGGAGCGGGGCGCAGCGCCTCCACGCCCGCGTGCATGGCGCGCAGGGGCTCGGCTAGGCCGTTGGCGAGGTCGAGGAGGCGACCGCCGCTGCGGCGGTTCTCGCTGAGCGCCTGACGGGTGGCGGGGCTGCCGTCGGCGTGCGCGAAGTGCTCGGGGAAGTCGTCGAGGTTGGCGACGGAGGCGCCACGCCAGCCGTAGATCGCCTGGCAGGGGTCGCCGACGGCGGTCACCGGGTGGCCGGTGCCACCGCCGAACAGGCCGGCCAGCAGGATGCGCTGGGCGACGGACGTGTCCTGGTACTCGTCGAGCAGCACCACCCGGAACTCGTCGCGCAGCAGGCGGCCGACCTCGGGAAGCCGGGCGAGCTGTGCCGCGAGGGCGATCTGGTCGCCGAAGTCGAGCAGGTCCCGTTCGCGCTTCGCGGCCCGGTAGCGCACCACCAGCTCGGCCAGCTCCCGGCGGGCGGCGGCCGTCTCGGGAACCTTGCGCAGGTCGGCGTTGGTGAGCCTGGTGTCCTCGAGGCCGCGCAGCAGCTCGGCGTCCCAGGTGCGCAGTTCCTGCGGGCCTACGAGGTGTTCGGCCAGCTCGGCGTCGAGGGCGAGCAGATCGCTGACCAGGTCGGGGAAGGAGCGGGTGAGCGCCGGGTAGGGGCCCGGCGCCTCGCGCAGCACCCGCGCGGCGAGCTGGTAGCGGGTGGCGTCGGCGAGCAGGCGGGCGGTGGGTTCGAGCCCGATGCGCAGGCCGTGGTCGGTCAGCAGCCGGCCGGCGAAGGCGTGGTAGGTGGAGATCACCGGCTCGCCCGGCGGGTTCTCCGGGTCGATGACATCGGGGTCGGTGACGCCGGCCTTGATCAACGCCTTGCGGACGCGCTCGGCGAGTTCACCGGCCGCCTTGTTGGTGAAGGTCAGACCGAGCACCTGCTCGGGGGCGACCTGTCCGGTACCGACCAGCCACACCACGCGGGCCGCCATCACCGTCGTCTTCCCGGATCCGGCGCCGGCCACGATCACCTGCGGGGCGGGCGGCGCGGTGATGCAGGCCGTCTGCTCCGGGGTGAACGGAATCCCGAGGAGCTCCTTGAGCTGCTCGGGATCGGTGATACTGGCGGACACTCCAGAGAGGCTAGCGGCGAGCACTGACAACGGGTGACGGATCGCCTTCCGGCGCCGCAGAGACGCAGGTCAGCACGTGCGGTGCCCTGCGTCACAGTGAGCGTGCGCGATTACTCGGTGCGACGGCTTCGGGCGACCACTCAGCGCAACGGCTTCGGGCGACCACTCGGTACGACGGCTTCTGGCGACCACTCGGTACGACCGCTTGCGGTGATCATTCGGCACAGCGATTCCGGACGATCACTCGACGACGTGCCGCCCCTCCGGCCGAGCGCTGCACGACGCCCGGAACGCGCAGTGCGTGCAGTGCTGACCGGCGCTCGGCGTGAACCGTTCGTCCAGGACCTTTCCGGCCGCGGTCGCCAGCAACTCACCGACCCACTCCCCCTCCAGCGGGTCCTGGGCCTGCACCTTGGGCAGACCGTCCCCGCCGTCCCTCCTGGCCGCGCCCTGGCGCAGCTGGACCAGTTCCGCGCCGCCCGGCTCGGGGCGTATCCCGTCGAAGGGCTCGTCGACGGCGCCCTCCCGGACGGCGAGCTGGTAGACGGCCAGCTGCGGATGGCGCGCGACCTCGGCGGACGTGGGCGCCTGCTTGCCGGTCTTGAAGTCGACGACGTAGGCGCGGCCGTCGCCGTCGACCTCCACACGGTCCATGGAGCCGCGGATGCGCACCTGGTAGTCGCCCGCCTTCAGGGTCACGTCGAAGTCGTGCTCGCTGGCCACCGGGGTGCGGCCGGTGCGGTCCAGGACGTGCCACTTCAGGAAGCGTTCGAGCGCCACGCGCGCGTTCTCCTTCTCCTGCGCCGACTTCCACGGCGCGTCGAAGGCGAGCGCGTTCCACACCGTGTCCAGCCGCTCCATGAGGACCGCGAGGTCGGCGGGGGTGCGTCCGGAGGCGACCTCGTCGGCGAGGACGTGCACCACGTTGCCGAAGCCCTGGGCCGCCGTGGCAGGGGTGTCGGCCTTGACCTCCCGGCCGAGGAACCACTGCAGGGAACAGGTGTTGGCGAGTTGGTCGAGGGCGCTTCCGGACAGTACGACGGGCTGGTCACGGTCGCGCAGCGGCACCTTGCTCTCGGTCGGCTCGGCCATGCCCCACCAGCGGTAGGGGTGCGCGGCGGGCACCAGCGGTCGGCCCTCGTCGTCGGCGAGCGCCGCCAGCCGGGCCAGCCGGTGCGCGGCGGCGTCCCGGAGCGTGTCGGACACGCGCGGGTCGACCGTCGTCGCGCGCAGGTCGGCGACCAGCGCGGCCACGGACAGCGGGCGGCGCGGGCGGCCGGTGACGTCCCTGGGTTCGACGCCGAGTTCGGTGAGGAAGCGGGAGGGCTGGTCGCCGTCGTCCGCGGGGGCCTTCACTGCGGTCACGACGAGGCGTTCACGCGCGCGCGTGGCGGCCACGTAGAACAGGCGGCGTTCCTCCGCCAGAAGTGCTCCGGGAGTCAGGGGCGCGGCGAGTCCGTCCCGCCCGATGCGGTCCGCCTCCAGCAACGAGCCGCGTCGGCGCAGGTCGGGCCACAGTCCCTCCTGGACGCCGGCGACGACCACGAGCCGCCACTGCAGGCCCTTGGAGCGGTGCGCGGTCATCAGGCGTACGGCCTCGGGGCGCAGGGCCCGCCGGGTGAGCGTGTCGGCGGCGATGTCCTCGGCCTCGATCTCCTCCAGGAAGTTCAGGGCGCCGCGGCCCCCGGTGCGCTCCTCGGCGCGGGCGGCGGTCGCGAACAGGGCGCACACGGCGTCCAGGTCCCGGTCGGCGTTGCGTCCGGCCGCTCCTCCGCGCCGGGTGGCCCGCTCCAGGCGTGCGGGCCACGGCGTGCCCTCCCAGAGGTCCCACAGTGCCTCCTCGGTCGTGCCGCCGCCTGCCAGGCGCTCCCTGGCTCTTCTGAGCAGCGCGCCGAGGCGCTGGGCACCGCGCGCGTACGTGGGGTCGTGCACGGTCAGGCGCTCGGGTTCGGCGAGCGCCCGCGCGAGGAGCTCGTCGGAAGGCGGCGGTACCGGGTTGCCCGCGGTCCGCTCCTCGTCGCGCAGCGCGCGGCCCAGGCGGCGCAGGTCTGCGGTGTCCATGCCGGCGAGGGGTGAGGCGAGGAGGGTGAGGGCGGTGTCGGTGTCGAGCCAGCAGCCGTCAGGGTCCGGCTCCGCGGCGACGGTCTGCTCGCCGGGGCGCCGCCCGGCTTCCGCCGTCGCCACCGCACGAAGTGCCGTCAGCAGCGGGGCCACCGCCGGTTCGTGGCGCAGTGGCAGGTCGTCGCCGTCGACGTCCAGGGGGACGCCGGCGGCCGTGAGGGCCCGGCGAACCGTGGGGACGGTGCGGGCTCCCGCGCGCACCAGCACGGCCATCTCGCTCCACGGGACTCCGTCCTCCAGGTGGGCCCGGCGCAGGATGTCGGCGATGTTGTCCAGCTCCGTGCCCGGCGTCGGGTACGTGTAGACCTCGACGCGGCCGCCTTCCCGCACCGGGGTCAGTTCCCGGTGGGCACGCACCTTGTCGGCCGGAAGGCGGGTCAGCGGCATGCGCTGGGTGAGCAGGCGGGTGGCGGTCAGCAGTGCGGCGGCGGAGCGGCGGGAGGTGCGCAGGACGGCGACCGGGGCGGGACGGCCGTCCGCTCGGGGGAACGCCTGCGGGAAGTCGAGGATGCCGTTCACGTCGGCGCCGCGGAAGGCGTAGATCGACTGGTCGGGGTCGCCGAAGGCGAGCAGGGTACGGCCGCCGCCGGCCAGGGCGTGCAGCAGCCGTACCTGGGCCGGGTCGGTGTCCTGGTACTCGTCCACGTAGATCGTGTCGTACCGCGCGGCGAGCTGCCGGGTGACCTCGGGACGACGGGCGAGGAGCACCGCGCGGTGCACGAGTTCCGCGTAGTCGAGCACCCCCTGGAGGTCCAGGACGTCGAGGTACTCGGCGAGGAAGGCGGCCGCGGCCTGCCAGTCGGGGCGGCCGATGCGGTGGGCGAAGGCGGCCAGGGCATCGGGGCCCAGCCCCAGCTCACGGCTGCGGGCGAGGACCGCGCGGACCTCGTCGGCGAATCCGCGGGTGGTCAGACAGGCGCGCAGCTCGTCCGGCCAGCGCACATGGGTGAGGCCGAGCCGCTCCAGGTCGATCTGACCGGCGAGGAGCTCGCGCACGGTCACGTCCTGTTCGGGGCCGGACAGCAGCCGCAGGGGCTCCGCGAACAGGGTGCTGTCCTGCTGGGCGCGGACCAGGGCGTAGCAGAACGAGTGGAAGGTGGTCGCCCGGGGCGCGTGGGCCGCTCCGGTGCGTAGCGCCATGCGGTCGCGCAACTCGACGGCGGCCTTGCGGCTGAACGTCAGCACGAGGATCCGCTCGGGGTCCCCGCCGCGGGCGATCCGCGCGGCCACGGACTCGACGAGAGTGGTCGTCTTGCCGGTGCCCGGGCCTGCGAGGACGAGCAGTGGGCCGGTCTCGTGGTCAACCACGGCGCGCTGTGCCGCGTCCAGACGGGGGGGATCGGGTCGGGCCGGTGGGGTACGCACCAGTCGGTAAGCGCCACGGTTCCCCTGCCGCACCTGGGGGTGCGGCAGACGCCTGGTGGAGGAAGAGGAGCTCACGTGGTTCGCCGGTCCTGGTGGGTGTGCTGGGGTCTGTCACTGCGGCGCGGGACGCCGTCGTCACGGGGGCGGGCCGCCGCCCGTGGACGACGGTGACCGCGGGATGAGCGGGATGAGCGGGATGAACGGGATGAGGGGGACACGTGCTACCGAAGCTACGCCGAGGGCCGGGTCGGAAGCAGGGCTTCCGCTTATTGCCTCCGCACCACCGGTCACGCATGTCCCTCGACGCACGAACGTACGCCACGCCGCGGACGTGCCCGGATTCCCCCGTACGGGCCACGGGCTCCCCGTGGGCCGCTCCGATGGCGGAAGCTGTCAGGTGTGACCCTGCGCACGTTCACCGCCATCCCACCGGGCCCGCTTCATGTCGATGCGCGGCAGATGGCCCTCGGTCGTTCTGCCCGCCTCCCGCAGGGGCGTCCCCTCGGTGCGGTAATGGGTGAGCGCGCGCAGTTCGTGGCCCGGGAGGAGAACCCCGTCGGCGCGCACGATGCGCCACCACGGGACGGCTCCGCCGTAGAGGGCCATCACGCGGCCGACCTGCCGCGGGCCTCCCTCCTCCAGCCATTCGGCGACGTCCCCATAGGTCATGACGCGCCCCGGCGGGACGAGTTCGGCGACCTCGAGGACCCGCTCGGCGTACCCGGGCAGCGCGTCCGGGGGTTCCGGGTGGCCGTCGTCCGGAAGGCTCTCATCGCTCATCCGCCCCATCCTGCCCCACCCCACCGACACCGCGACGAACTGCCCACCGTGCGTGACTCTCGCACCGGAGCGACACTTCGGGCAGACTGTGCGCCCCCGCATTTGCACCCTGATGCCCCCGTGTGTCGGTGTGGCATGCCACCATCGTGCGGGCGGTGACCGGTGATACGAGACCAAGAAGAGACCATGAAGCAGCAGGGCGTGCACCCCAGCGACGCGGAGGGCACCTCTGGGGTCTCGTCGCGCCCCGGCACCGGCGACGCGGACGGCGCCAAGGCCGTAC
>NZ_JBEYZY010000014.1:79800-202460 GCF_040646295.1 Streptomyces sp. NPDC046197
CCGTCCCCGGCTCCGGTGACACGGACGGAACCAAGGCCGTCCCCGGCTCCGGTGACACGGACGGAACCAAGGCCGTCCCCGGCTCCGGTGACACGGACGGAACCAAGGCCGTCCCCGGCTCCGGTGACACGGAGGGCGCGAAGACCCGCCCTGGGCCCGACGCGGGCGGCAGCAACGCCCGTCCCGGCGCCGACGCCGGGTCGGCCGAGGGGGGCCGGGCGGCCGACGCCGGGTCCGCCGAGGGAGGCCGCGCGCAGGCCGCCCAGAAGCCCGCCGGGACAGCCGGAGGTGGCCGCGCGCAGGCCGCCCGGAAGCCCGCCGAGGCGGCCGAGGTGACGCACATCGACGAGCTGGAGGGCGACGAACCGCTGCTCCCCGCGCGCGTGCACCGTCCCTCCGATCTGATGCGGCTGCTGGTGGGGGTTCTCGCCATCGCCGTACTGCTGGCGATCGCCGCGTTCGCCCACGGCACCACCTCGGGCCTCGAACAGGACATCAACAAGGGCACCGGGCAGGCACCCGACCTGCTCATCAAGATCGCCGGCCTGGCGTCCAGCATCGCGATCCTGCTCGTGCCGGTCGCCTTCGCGATCGAGCGGCTGATCAAACGGGACGGGCTGCGGATCGCCGACGGCGTGCTCGCGGCGGTCCTCGCGCACGGAGTGACTCTCGCCACGGACCTGTGGGTCGCCAAGGGCGCCCCGAACTCGCTTCAGGAGGCGCTCACCCAGCCCTCCCCCGGTGACATCCACGCCCTGACCGACCCGGTGCACGGCTATCTCGCCCCGGTCATCGCCTACATGACGGCGGTCGGCATGTCCCGCAGACCGCGGTGGCGCGCGGTGCTGTGGATCGTGCTGCTGCTCGACGCCTTCTCGATGCTGGTCACCGGCTACACGACACCGTTCTCGATCGTCCTGACGGTGCTGATCGGCTGGACCGTCGCCTACGGCACGCTGTACGCGGTCGGGTCGCCGAACGTCCGTCCCACGGGACGCACGCTGATGGCGGGCCTGCGGACCGTCGGCTTCCATCCGGTGAGCGCGGCCCGCGAGGAGGCGGCGGAGACCACCGAAAACGGCGACCGCGGGCGGCGCTACTTCGTCACCCTGGAGGACGGCCCACCGCTGGACGTCACGGTCGTCGACCGTGAGCAGCAGGCCCAGGGCTTCTTCTACCGCCTCTGGCGCAACCTGACACTGCGCGGCTTCGCCACCCGCAGCAGCCTGCAGTCGCTGCGCCAGGCGCTGGAGCAGGAGGCGCTGCTGGCCTACGCGGCCATCGCGGCCGGCGCCAACGCGCCCAAGCTGATCGGCACCTCCGAGCTCGGCCCGGACGCCGTGATGCTCGTCTACGAGCACACCGGCGGACGCACGCTGGACTCCCTGTCCGACGAGGAGATCACCGACGAGCTGCTGCGCAACACCTGGCAGCAGGTACAGGCCCTGCAGTCCCGGCGCATCGCGCACCGCAGGCTCGCCGGCGACGCGATCTTGGTGGATCGTTCCGGCAGGGTGATCCTGACGGAACTGCGCGGTGGCGAGATCGCGGCCGGCGATCTGCTGCTGCGCATGGACATCGCACAACTGGTGACGACGCTCGGCCTCCGGGTCGGCGCCGAGCGAGCCGTGGCCTCCGCGGTCGGCGTCCTCGGCCCGGACGCGGTCGCCGTCTGCCTTCCGATGCTGCAGCCCATCGCGTTGACCCGCTCCACGCGGGCTACCCTGCGCCGGCTGGCCCGGGAGCGGGCCCAGCGGGAGCGCGAGGCCGTCCTGCAGGCCTCCCGGCAGGCCAAACAGGCCCGCCTGGAACAGGCCTCGGATGACGACGGCGGACCCGTCGCCCTGGAAAAACCCGACAAGCCCGACAAGCTCGACAAGAAGGCCGTCCGCGCGCAGGCCCGGGCGGAGAAGCGAGCCATCGACGAGGCCCTGGACGAGGCGCGTGAAGAGGACCTGCTCACACAGATCCGCCACCAGGTACTGCGGATCAGGCCGCAGGCACCGGTGGAGCCGGCCCGGCTTGAGCGGGTGCGGCCGCGCACGCTGATCAGCTTCATCGCGGGCGCCATCGGCGCGTACTACCTGCTGACCCAGCTCACCCATATCGAGTTCGGCACGCTGTTCTCGCACGCCCAGTGGGGCTGGCTGGTGGCCGCGGTGCTGTTCTCGGCGCTCAGCTACGTCGCGGCGGCCATGGCCCTGCTGGGGTTCGTGCCGGAGCGGGTGCCGTTCCTGAGGACGGTGGCGGCGCAGGTCGCCGGGTCGTTCGTGAAGATCGTGGCGCCCGCCGCGGTCGGTGGCGTGGCCCTGAACACCCGATTCCTGCAGCGCGCGGGAGTGCGGCCCGGTCTCGCGGTGGCGAGCGTCGGCGCGTCACAGCTGTTCGGGCTGGGCTGCCACATCCTGATGCTGCTGTCCTTCGGCTACCTGACCGGCACCGAGAAGACGCCGTCGCTTTCGCCGTCCCGTACGGTCATCGCGGGTCTGCTGACCGTCGCGGTGCTCGTGCTCGTGGTCACCTCGGTGCCGTTCCTGCGGAAGTTCGTCGTCACCCGCGTGCGGTCGCTCTTCGCGGGCGTCGTGCCGCGCATGCTCGACGTGCTGCAGCGGCCGCAGAAGCTCGTCACCGGCATCGGCGGCATGCTCCTGCTGACCTTCTGCTTCGTGATGTGCCTGGACGCGTCGATCCGGGCCTTCGGTGACAACTCGACCTCGCTCAGCATCGCCAGCGTCGCCGTCGTCTTCCTCGCCGGCAACGCGCTCGGTTCCGCGGCCCCGACCCCGGGCGGCGTGGGGGCGGTCGAGGCCACGCTCACCGTCGGTCTGATCGCCGTCGGCCTGCCCAAGGAGGTGGCCGCACCCGCGGTGCTGATGTTCCGGCTGCTCACGCTGTGGGTGCCGGTGCTGCCGGGCTGGCTGGCGTTCAACCACCTCACGCGGAAGGGTGCCCTGTAGGCCGGGTGCCGGGCGTACTTCCAACGGTCCACGCCCCGCGCGGGTTGCCGCGTACGGCGTGAGGATGGAGGTATGCAGAATCCCCCCGGGCTGCGCGCCGCCTCCCTGACTGCAACCGCTCTCCTGCTGTCCTCCCTGTTGGCGAGCTGCGGGGGCAGCGCAACGCCCAGAGACGGGGATCTGTCCGCCCAGAAGCTGAACTGGACGGACTGCCCGGCTCCGTCCGAGTCGCAGGGCGGCGGGGCCGCGCCGTCCCCACTGCCGAACGGTGACAAGTGGCAGTGCGCCACCATGAGGGCGCCCCTCGACTGGAACAATCCCAAGGGCGACACGATCGGCATCGCGCTGATCCGGGCGAAGGCCACCGAACCCGGCAGGCGCATCGGTTCGCTGATCTTCAACTTCGGCGGCCCGGGCGGCTCGGGCGTCACCACGCTGCCCGCGTTCGGCCAGGACTACGGCGCCCTGCGCACCCGCTACGACCTGGTGAGCTTCGACCCGCGCGGGGTAGGACGCAGCGCGGGTGTCAGATGTGAGAGCGACGCACAGCTCGACCAGTACTTCCAGCAGGACGCGATCCCCGAGAACGCCGCCGAACGCGCCTCGTTCGTGAACAACACCAGGCAGTTCAACGCGGCCTGCGGGAGGAACTCCAAGGCGGTCCTTCCGCACGTGCGCACCACCGACGCGGCCCGCGACATGGACCTGATGCGACAGGTCCTCGGCGACAAGAAGATGCACTACTTCGGCATCTCCTACGGCACCGAACTCGGCGGTGTCTACGCCCATCTGTTCCCGACACACGTGGGCCGGGCCGTCTTCGACGGGGTCGTCGACCCCACGGAGGATCCCGAGCAGGGCGCGCTGGGACAGGCGAAGGGTTTCCAGCTCGCGCTCGACAACTTCGCTCAGGACTGCACCTCGAAGAGCACCGAGTGCCCGATCGGCAGCACACCGCAGGATGTCAAGGACCGCATCGCCAAGCTGCTCAAGGACCTCGACAGCAAGCCCATCCCCGGCGTCTTCCCGCGCCGGCTGACGCAGACCGCCGCGACCAACGGCATCGCGCAGGCCCTGTACTCCAAGGACTTCTGGCCGTACCTCACCGAGGGTCTGGAACAGGCCTACGCAGGTGACGGCAAGGTCCTCATGCTGCTGTCCGACTCGTTGAACGGCCGCAGCGAGAACGGCGAGTACAGCAACCTCACCGCCGCGAACGCCGCCGTCAACTGCTCCGACGAGAAGCCGCGGTACAGCCCCGCGTACGTGCAGCAGAAGCTGCCCGAGTTCCGCGCCGCCTCTCCGGTGTTCGGGGACTTCCTGGCCTGGAGCATGCTCAGCTGCACCGACTGGCCCGTGGCCGGTTCCGCCGACCACCCCGATGTGAGCGCCCCCGGTTCCGCGCCGATCCTCGTGGTCGGCAACACCGGCGACCCGGCGACGCCGTACGGGGGCGCGAAGAAGATGGTGGACGCCCTGGGCAACGGTGTCGGAGTCGAGCTGACCTACAAGGGTCAGGGGCACGGCGCCTACGACAGCAAGAACAAGTGCGTGCAGGCCACGGTGAACAGCTACCTGCTCGACGGAAAGGTCCCGCCGGCTGGCACGGTCTGCTCTTAGCCCACCGCGATCCGGCAGCAAAACCACAGGTCAGACGGTTATCCACAGGCTTCCGTGGGGTCGGCCGATCCTGCCTACCATGGCCTCAACGCTTCCCGCGACCGACGTGCGGAGCGTTCATGAGGGGGGTGCGCATGTCGCGTTTCGTACGGCTGACGGCCGCGGTCGCCGCCGCGGTGCTGCTGACCGGATGCAACAGCGGATCGTCCCGGGGAGGCGGGAGCGAGGGCAAGGGCCGGTCTGCTCCCGCGCCCACGCCGCCGACCGCCGGCGCCGCCGGGACCTCGCCCGCCCTGCCGTCCTCGCTCACCTCGCAGCGGCTCGACTGGGGCCGCTGCAAGGCCACTTCGAACTCGCCCGCGCCGGGCGGCGACTGGCAGTGTGCCACGCTCAAGGTGCCGCTGGACTGGGCACGGCCGGACGGCGGGACGATCGGCCTCGCCCTCGTCCGTGCCAGGGCCACCGGCGGCGACCGTACGGGCTCGCTGCTGTTCAACTTCGGCGGCCCGGGCGGCTCGGGCGTGGCCGCGATGCCGTCGTACGCCACCACGGTCGCCGCCCTCCGGCAGCACTACGACCTGGTGAGCTGGGACCCGCGCGGGGTCGCCTCGAGTGAAGGAGTGCGCTGCCGCAGCGACCGGCAGATCCAGGCCGCCGAGAGTATCGACGCGACGCCGGACACCCCGGCCGAGGAGCGGGCGTATCTCCAGGACGCCACGGAGTTCGGCAAGCAATGCCAGAAGGCCATGGGCAAGCTGCTGGCGCATGTGTCGACGACCGACACGGCCCGCGACATGGACCTGATGCGACAGGTCCTCGGCGACACGAAGACGCACTACTTCGGCATCTCCTACGGCACCGAACTCGGCGGTGTGTACGCCCATCTGTTCCCCACACACGTGGGCCGGATGGTACTGGACGCGGTCGTCGACCCGACCGCCGACTCGGTGGGCCACGCGCTGAACCAGACCAGAGGCTTCCAGCGGGCGCTGGACGACTACCTGACGTCCACCGGGCAGGACCCGAAGCAGGGCTCGCAGAAGATCGCGGCCCTGCTGAAGAGGATCGACGCCGAGCCGCTGCGCACCTCGTCCGGGCGCAGACTGACGCAGACGCTGGCGCTCACCGGCATTGTCCTGCCGCTGTACAGCAGGGACAGCTGGCCCACGCTCACCAGCGCCCTGGCCGCCGCGCAACGCGGTGACGGCACCCAGCTGCTGTCCCTAGCCGACACCTACAACGACCGCGACGCCTCGGGGCACTACGGCACGACGACCCAATCGCAACGAGTCATATCGTGCCTGGACGACAAGCAGCGACCGACGCCCGCCCAGGCGAGGCGACGACTTGCACAGTTCGAGAAGATCTCACCCGTGTTCGGCGACTTCATGGGCTGGGACACGGCCGGCTGGTGCCACGACTGGCCGGTGGCCGGTCAGTACGACACTCCGGAGGTCAGTGCGCCGGGTGCGGCGCCCATCCTGGTCGTCGGCAACACCGGCGACCCGGCAACCCCGTACGAGGGCGCGCGGAAAATGGTCGACGAGTTGGGCAGGGGCGTCGGCGTGGAGCTCACCTGGAAGGGCGAGGGCCACGGCGCTTACGGCAGCGGGAGCGACTGCGTCGACTCCACGGTCAACGCCTATCTGCTCAAGGGGGCGGTCCCCCAGGACGGCAAGGTCTGCTCATGACAGCGGGACGGACAGTCGGCGTCCGCTGCCGGCGCACCAATTGGACGGACCCTGGCAGGACGCCAGGGCACAACGCTCGACGTCAAGTGGCGTGCGCGGCGCGACCTTGCAACCGCCCTCGGCTGCCGCGGCAGCCGTCACCCTGCTCGATGTGCAGATGGATCGGACCGCGAAGAACGGGACTGGGCCGGTACGGCGGCGGGTCGGCGACCAGCCGGGGTCGCTCGAGCCGGCGTACCAGCTCGGTCAGCGCGATCTGGGTTTCCCGCCGGGCCAGCGGCCCGCCGAAGCACAGGTGGATGCCGCTGCCGAACCCGAGGTGCTGGTTGTCACGCCGATCGGGGTCGAAGCGGTCGGGATCGTGGAAGCGCTTCGGATCGCGGCTGCCCGAGGCCAGCATGAGGATGATCCGCGAACCCTTGGGAATGACGGTGTCGGCGACGGTGATGTCGCTGTAGGCCGCTCGCCAGGGAATGATGTGCACGGGGGGCTCGTAGCGCAGCAGTTCCTCGACCAGCGGCACGATGAGGTCCGGTTCGTCGCGCAGTCGCTGCAGCACCTGCGGGTGGCGCAGCAGCGTCAGCATGCCGTTGGTGATGAGGTTGACGGTGGTCTCATGGCCGGCGATGAGCAGCAGTCTGGCGGTGGCGACGATTTCGTCGTCGGTCATCCGACCGTCGGGCCCGTCGTCGTTGGCCAGTCGGCCCAACAGATCGTCGCCCGGCCGGCCGTGGCGGTGTTCCACCAAGCCGCCGAGGCACTGGCGCAGGTCCTCGCGGGCCTGTACGCCCTTGTCCAGTTTCTCCTTCGGGTCGGTCTTGGGGTTGTAGTCGTTCGAGTTCATGATGTCGTTCACCCAGAGGTGGAACCTCGGCTCGTCCTCGCGTGGCACGCCGAGCAGGTGGCAGGTCACGGTTACGGGGAACCGGAAGGCGAAATCGTCGACGACGTCGATCTGCTCCTTGCCCGCCAAATCGTCGATCAGGCTGCCGACGGTGGCGGTCAGGAAGCCTTCCAACCCGGTCACCAGCCCAGGGGTGTGCGGGGGGCCGAAGTGACGCATCGCCATACGCCGCAGGCGATCGTGCTCGGGCGGGTCCATGTGGATGAAGGACGACGTGGGCTCGGCTGAGGGCGGACGCAACAGGTTGCGCAAGTCGGAGCTCAGATGGGGGTCATTCAGTATGTCCGTGATCTCACGATGGGTACTGATGACGTAGCTGCCGTCCTCCTGCCGGGCCACCGGCATCCGGCGCAGTTCGGCATACAGCGGGTACGGGTCGGCCCGGGCTGAGTAGTCGAAGATTCGTTGCAGCGTGCCGGGCGTCTCGGTCGTGGTCGTCTGGCCTTCCTCCTGTCGATGCCGGTGCACGGCCGTGACGCGGCGCTCACCCGGGGCATGGCCTGTGACGACCACGGTGGCGCCCTGATCGAGCAGGGTGGTGCTGGGGAAGTCGACGGGCACCGGCTTCGTGTCGGCCGACTGGTCCGGCGTGGGGCAGGGGGGCGGGAAAGGCGCGGCCGTCTCGATCAACCGTCGATAGTGGCCCAGCCACTTGGCGTTGTTGAAGCTCACGGCAGCCGTGACGCGGCCCCTGAAGCCGTATGCGGTGACGAAACGGTGGTCGTCCAGCGATCCGTGGGTGACGACCACCTCGTCGGCGAAGGTCGGCACGCCGACGGACTTGATGTTGACACCGAACTGGATCGACCAGAACAGCGGGATGGACAGGTGGGGCCGGCGGTCCGCCTGGGCGCTGACCATGTTGTGCGCCGCGACCTCGGCCTGCTCCACGGCGTTGACCCAGTGTTCCATCGAGATGAGCCGGTACTCGTAGATCGGGTTCGGGTAACGTGCCACGTCTCCCGCGGCGAAGACGTCGTCGGTGACGCGGCCGTTGATGTCGAGGGCCCGGCAGCCCGTGTCACAGGTGATTCCCCACACGCCCGCCGCCAGTCCCGACTCCCGCAGCCACTCGGTGTTGCGGATGCTCCCGAGTGCCACCACCGCCACGTCGGCGTCGACCGTGCTGCCGTCGTCGAAGTGGGCACGGCGAAACCGTCCCTGCGCGTCGCCCTCAAGCCGGGTGACCTTGACGCCGCAGCGCAGGTCGACGCCGTGAGCGCGCTGCATGTCCGCCGCAACCTCACCGATCACGGCACCCAGCGCCCCGGCCAGCGGGGCCGCCCCGAGTTCGGCGACGGTCACCGGGATGTCCCGCTCGCGGCAGACGGAAGCGATCTCGGAGCCGGTGAACCCCGCGCCGATGACCAGGACCCGGGAGGGCCAGGCTGCCAGGGCCTGTTGCAGACCCTCGGCGTGCTCGCGCGTACGCACGACGAACACTCCGTCCAGGGCCGCCTCGCTCTCGACGAACCAGGGCCGCGCCCGTACCCCGGTGGAGATCAGCACCCGGTCGAAGGGAACCTCGCGTCCGTCGGCGAGACGCACGTGGTTCGTCGCGAGGTCCAGCCCGCCGGCGGGCACGCCCAGCAGCCACTCCGCATCGATCTCACGACGGCGCGGCAGCGTGGTGCCGTCGGCCGGCACCCACCCGGTCAGTACCTGCTTGGACAGAGGAGGCCGGTCATAGGGTTCGCCCAGCTCGTCACCGATCATGGTCAACGATCCGGCGAAGCCCTCGTCGCGCAGAGCCTCCGCGGCCCGCAGCCCCGCCAGTGACGCCCCGACGACCACGATGCGGCCGTCGCGCTTGAACGCTCGCAGATCGTCGGCGCTGGTCATGACGGCGACGCCTCCACCGGTACGTCCCGCCCCTCCAACCGGTCGACGAGAATCGCCTGGACCGGGCAGGCCGCCGCGGCACGCAACACCTGGTCGCGCTGGGCGTCGTCAGGGTTCGGGTCGTACATCAGCGCTTCCTCGCCGTGCATCCGGAACACGTCCGGAGCCAGAAACGCGCACTGCGCATATCCCTCGCATCGGGAAAGATCAACGACCACTTTCACCCCGACCTCCGCAGGGAGTGGGAGCTGTAGACCCTCAAGCCGGCGCCACTCCGGCGCGCAACGAAGGGGGATTCGGCCGCTGCCCACCCCTGCGAAGTGCGAGGGGGTGCACCGCGCTCGTCGGGTCCCTATGGAAAGAATCAATATCGCGGCCAAGGCGATCGGCGCCTGCCAAGGGCGATCCTTGGTTGCGGCTGCATTTGGTTACGTAAGCGGCGCTCTTTTGGATTGCCGTTTCAAGGAAACCGTGTGGCGCGGTGCGCCGGAATGCCGTCAGGGAATCGGCGGTGCACCCTCCGTCGTGGCCGGCTGTCGTCGGCTGCGGCGCAGCGAACCTCGTTCTGGGCCGTGCGAGGCCAGCCGACGCCGACCGGCAACGACAGAAGCCCACGGCATCCGAGCAGCTCAGAGCCGTGGGCTTCGGCAGTCCCGCTGGTCAGCGGGACCCGTGCTTAGTAGACCGGCTTGTGCGGTTCGATCTGGTTGACCCAGCCGATCACGCCACCGCCGACATGGACGGCGTCCGCGAAGCCGGCGGACTTCAGCACGGCGAGGACTTCCGCACTGCGGACACCCGTCTTGCAGTGCAGGACGATCTTCTTGTCCTGCGGGAGGCCCTCCAGGGCGGTGCCCATGAGGAACTCGTTCTTCGGGATCAGCCTGGCGCCCGGGATGGAGACGATCTCGTACTCGTTCGGCTCGCGGACGTCGATGATCTCGATGCTCTCGCCGTCGTCGATCCACTCCTTGAGCTGCTTGGGAGTGATCGTGGAGTCGGCGGCCGCCGCCTGGGCCTCTTCGGAGACGACGCCGCAGAAGGCCTCGTAGTCGATGAGCTCGGTGACGGTCGGGTTCTCGCCGCAGACCGCGCAGTTGGGGTCCTTGCGGACCTTGACCTGGCGGTACTGCATCTCCAGGGCGTCGTAGATCATCAGACGGCCGACCAGCGGCTCACCGATGCCCGCGAGGAGCTTGATCGCCTCGTTCACCTGGATGGAGCCGATGGACGCGCACAGCACGCCCAGCACGCCGCCCTCGGCGCAGGAGGGGACCATGCCGGGGGGCGGGGGCTCCGGGTACAGGCAGCGGTAGCAGGGTCCGTGCTCGGACCAGAAGACGGAGGCCTGGCCGTCGAAACGGTAGATCGAGCCCCACACATAGGGCTTGTTGAGCAGCACGCACGCGTCATTGACCAGGTAGCGGGTCGCGAAGTTGTCCGTGCCGTCGACGATCAGGTCGTACTGGCCGAAGATGTCCATCACGTTGTCGGCTTCGAGCCGCTCCTCGTGAAGGACCACGTTCACATAGGGGTTGATGCCCTTGACCGTGTCACGTGCGGACTCGGCCTTGGAGCGGCCGATGTCGGCCTGGCTGTGGATGATCTGGCGCTGCAGGTTCGACTCGTCGACCTCGTCGAACTCCACGATGCCGAGGGTACCCACGCCCGCCGCGGCCAGGTACATCAGCGCCGGCGAGCCCAGGCCGCCGGCACCCACACAGAGCACCTTGGCGTTCTTCAGCCGCTTCTGCCCGTCCATCCCGACATCCGGGATGATCAGGTGGCGGGAGTACCTGCGGACCTCGTCTACGGTGAGCTCGGGGGCCGGCTCGACCAGGGGTGGCAACGACACGGGGACTCCGTTGGTCGGTCAATCACTACAGTTGTTCTCCTGGTAACACTGCCACGGCCTTCTTCATTCCGAGACACCCGTTCCGACCCGCGAGACGATCTCGTCCCAGTAGCCGGGCAGGGCCTCCCAGGGGTCGGCGCGGCCGCCCCGGGAGGTGCGGTCGGTGAACCAGATCGTGGCCGCGCCCTGCCAGCGGGCGATCCGCAGCGCCTCGTCGAGATGCCCGCGCGGGACGCCGTGCACGAAGTGGCAGAACCGCTGGGGCGGGTGGTCGGCGGTCCACTCGGCGACCTGCGACCAGCGGTAGTCGCTCCACGGGCCGGAGTAGGTCACCAGCTGGTCGGCGTACTCGGCGTAGCCCGGATGCGGGTGGATGCCGTGGCCGAGCACGACATGGGCGTCGTCGCACAGCGTGCGGAGCGTGGTGATCACGCTCCGGGTCCCGGCCAGGGCCGCGCGGTCGGCAGGGCAGCGGTCCAGGAGGAAGCCGTCGACCTGATACCACTCGGCATACCGCCGCGCCTCACTGATCAGGTCGCTGCCGACCCGGGCGCCGCGCGCGGTGTCGAGGCGGCCGAGGACCCGGATGCCCCCGTTGCGCAGCCGCCCCGCCGCCTCCAGGCAGTGCGGGTCGAGTCGGACCCCGGGGCCGTCGGCGACGTCGAGGACGACCCAGTGCAGAGGTGTGCCCGGATGCGTGAGCTCCGCCCACTCCGCCTGGGCGACCAGGGGGTGCGCACAACCGGGAACACCGAAGCCGGTGCGGACGTCGGTGCCCGGTGTGCCCGTCGGCGTGCCGGTCAGATACGGCATGCCGCCTCCATCCAGATGTCGGCGAGGGACTCTTCGAGGTTGATCCGGGGCCGCCAGCCGAGCCGGTCGCGGGCGGTGCGGACGTCGGCCTGCTGCCAGTTGCCGCAGCCGTCGGGGTAGGGGTAGGCGACCGGGGCCGGGTGGTCGGAGTCGGTGCGGGGATGCCCGATGACGGGCCTGAGGTGGCCGCCGGGCGGTCCGTCCAGCTCGTTCAGGGCGCCCCCGTATCCGGCGACGCGTGCGAGGACGGCGGCGGCGTCGCGCAGGCGGACGGCACGGCCCGAGCCGATGTTGATGACGCCCTGCGCCGCCGAGAGGGAGGCGGCATGGACGGCGCGGGCCACGTCGCGGACATCGACGAAGTCGCGCTGGATGCCTAGGCCCCCCAGCTTGAGTTCGCCGTCGCCGGACTGCATGGCGCGGCGCATGGCCTCGGCGAGCCGGCCGAGCGGGGAACCGGCCGGTGTACCGGGCCCGGCGGGTGAGAAGATGCGGAGCACCACGGCGTCCAGGCCCGAGCCGAGGACCAGCTCGGTGGCGGCGAGCTTGCTGACCCCGTACGGGCCACCGGGGCGGGGCACCGCGTCCTCGGCCGTGGAGGACCCGGGCTGGCTCGGGCCGTACTCGGAGCTGCACCCGATCTGCACCAGGCGGGCGCCGCAGCCGCTGCGGCGCAGGGCCTCGCAGACGGTGGCCACGGCGACCGTGTTGTGCCGGGTGAGTTCGCGGGCGCCGCCTCGGGTCGCCCCCGCGCAGTTGATGACGACGCCGGGGTGGACCGCGTCGAGGAACCGGGTGAGCGCGCCGGGGCTGCCGGTCGCGAGGTCGAAGCGGACGTCGGCGTCGTCGCCGCGGCCGAGCGCGGTGAGCTGGACGGCCGGGTCGGCGAGCAGGCGGTCGGCGACGAAGCGGCCGAGGTATCCGTTGGCTCCGATCAGCAAGACCCTCATCGGGCGGCTCCCGGGGTGTGCGCTCCGGTGGCTCCGGATGCTCCGGATCGGGAGGTGGTCATCTGGTGTTCTCCTTCAACGGGGTGTTGCGGTTGGCTCCGGCGGTGCGGCCGGGTGCCTGCGGCCGGTCGGGGCCCGGCTCTGCCCGCGACTGCGGCCCTTGGAACGAGCGCGTCGCGTGGCCCGTGGCCCGCTCGGGGGGCGCGCCGCGGGCAACTTCGGGGACGCCGGGGTCGGCGGGTGTGTGTCACTGCCGCCCCTGCGCGTGGGCCGAGGCCCTGGTCAATGTGCGGGTCGCGGGGATCAGGAGGGCCAGGGCCGCCGCTCCGCAGGCGAGGGTCGGGACCCCACCCGGGCCCACGGCGCTCGTGACGGCGCCGACCGGCTCGGCCAGGAAGCCGCAGCCCGGGAGGCGGGCGGAGAAGACCGTGGCCAGGGCTGCCGCCTCGATCCCGGCCGCCACGGCCAGGGCGGCGGCCGGGGCGCGGGTGGAGCCGTGCAGGGCGAGGAGGCGGGCGAGCAGCAGCAAGGCCCCCAGACTGAGAGTCCGGGCATAGCCCGCGGGCTGGTGCAAAGCCGCGCCGCACACGGCGGTCAGCACCGCCAGCGCGGCCAGGAACAGGGCGAAGGTGGCGAGCAGGAGCGGCCGTACGGAGGCGGCGAACTCCTCCAGGCCGCGGCTGACCGCCAGCCTGCGCCGGGCGCCCGCGGCCAGGAGGTGGGCGGTCCAGGCCGCCGGCGCGCAGGCAAGGGCGAGGGCCAGTACGGGTGCGGTGGCCACGGGCCAGGGGCCGGTCGGATCGCCGTTCGGCGGCGCGTCGGGGCCGCCGCCGAGGGCCGCGGCGAGCAGGCCGTCGCCGAGGAGGGCATAACCGAGGAGGGCGTAGCCGACCAGCCAGCACGTCCGGGTGCGGGCGCCGGGTGCGGGGAGGCGGGACGGCGCGCGTCCTGCGGTACTCAGCGGACCGTGGCGAAGCACGGCGCGCACGCCAAGGGCCAGGCCGAGCAGACCGGCCGCGGCCACCGCGGCGCGCGGGCGACCCTCGGTGAGGCGCAGCCCGGTCACGGCCGCCGCGCACAGCGCGCCGGGGAGCAGGCCGATCAGCGCCCGGTGGGCGTGGACGTGGGACGGCGCCACGGACTCCGGGGGCGGTGCCGTCTCCGTGTCCCGGGGAACCCGGGCGTACATCTCCTCGGCCAGGGAGAAGACGTCACGGTGGCGGAAGCGGGCGGCGGTCCGGTCGGTGACTCCGTGTGCCTCCAGGGCCGCGGCGATCTCCAGGGGGTCCACGGCCCGTTCGCACAGGAGCCGGTGGCGGTGCATCAGGGTCTTCACGGGGTCCACGCCCCCGCGTCGGACGCCGGCGGCGGGCCTCCGAACGCCATCGGCGGGCGATCGAGCTCCCTGGGTGACATCGGGCTTCTGCCCGGCGCCGGCCCCCGGCGTGGCGCCGGCCCCCAGCATGGCGCCGGCCCCCAGCGTGCCGTCGGCTCCCGGCGTGGCGTCGGGGATTCGGGGCGGTTCCGCGCACCACTCCTGGGAACATGCGTCTCGTGCGCCGGGGCTGATCGGGGCCCCGGGACGGTCCCGCTCCTTCGGGGCGCTCATCGGGCGGCCTCCGAAGCGGTCACGGGGGCCGTGGACCGTGCCGATAACGCGTCGGCCGCCCGGCCGGGGCCGCCGCGGGCCACGACGTGGGCGCCGGGCACCGCCCAGCGGCCGGGTACGTGGGCCTCGGCCGGGGTGGCGAACGGGAGAGGTTCACCACTGTCGTCGAGGACGACGCGCCGGACCGGGCAGTGCGAGACGATCTCCAGGTAAATGCCGTGAAATGCCGTGATGTTCTGCTCGACGGTGAACAGTTCGAGCGCGCGGGCGCGGGCGGCGGCGCCCAGGCGCATACGGCGCTCGGGGTCGCGCAGCAGAGACACACACGCCTCGGCGAGCGCCCGCGGGTTGCGCGGCGGCACCACGAGTCCGGTGCCGCCGATGGCCTCCACGACCGCGCCGACGTCCGTCGAGACGGTCGCGCGGCCGCAGAACATGGCCTCGACGAGGCCGACGGGAAAGCCCTCGACGACGCTCGACAGGACTACCACGGCGCCCGCGGCGTACGCCTCGGCGAGGGTGGGGATCTCCGGGCCGCCGATCTCGTCGAAGGACACCGGGTTGCGACCGACGGAATGCGGGCTCTCGGCCTCGTCCGGGAAGAGCTGGGCGGCCAGCGCCCTGCAGTGGTCCAGGTAGGCCGCACCGTCGGAGTCCGCCGCCGAGCCCATGATCCGCAGCCGCGCCTTCGGCTCCTCCCTGCGGATCTCCGCGAAGGCGTGGAGCAGGGACATCAGGTCCTTGGCGGGTTCGACACGTCCGACCCACACCAGCGTGTGGGGGTCGGACGCCTCCGGCGACTCGCCGACCTCGGTGAAGGGGGAGGCGTCCATGCCCGGGTGGACGGTGCGCAGTTTGGCGCGGTCGGCCCCGCAGTGTTCCTGCCAGCGGCGGGCGTGCGCGTTGCCGGGGGTGAGGACGGCGGCCTGCCGGTAGGTCTCGGCCGCGAGTCGGGTGTGGAAGGCGGCGAGCAGGGCGCGGGCGGCCGGTGCGGTGCCGTCGGCGCCGGAGGTCAGGTAGTGCGAGCGCAGCGGTACGCCGTACTCGGTGACGAGCAGGGGGACACCGCAGAAGTGGTGGGCGAGCAGTCCGGGCAGCGCGGCCGTGCCGCCCGCGGCCGTGTGGCAGAGGTCGGCCGCGCCCAGGCCGTCGTCCTCGTACCAGTCGAGCGAGAGGGGGCGCAGCGCTCGTTCCAGGTGCGTGGCGACCACGAGCAGGTCCGGTACGCGCGCCTCGCGCACCGCGCGCCGGGCACCGGGCGCACGACAAGCGCGTTCCAGCGCGCGGACGGCGGATTCCGAGCGGGGGGCGCCGGCCAGTCCGCCCTCGTCGCGGGCGAGTTCGGCGAGCGCGTACAGGGCGCTGCCGAAACGGTCCGCCTCACCATCCGGGCCGCCTCGCCCGACGGTGTCGCCGGGATCGACGCCGCTTCCGGCGCAGAGCACCGCCGCCAGTTCGGCGTAGCACTCGGCGAAGCGCCGGCGCGCGCGGCGCCCACGCAGCCATCCGTCGCCGGTCACCGCCCCTGCGACGCCACCCTTCGGACGGCCTCGCCAGATGTCGTCCTCGGCCGCCCACAGGGGTGCCGTACGGATCCGGCTGACCTGCGGCGGGAGCGGGACCCAGCCCTCGTCCTCCTGCTGCCGGCTGCGGCTGAGCGCGTAGATGTCGAACTCGTGCCGCCCGAGCCCGCGCACGAGCCGGTCGCACCAGAGTCCGGCGTCACCGCGCACATACGGATAGCCACCCTCCGTCACGAGTCCGATGCGCACGAGCACACCCCCGATCTGTCCCGAATGGGAGCCGCCGTCGCACCGGCGGCTCGCAGCGGGACGAACGTATGCGGACATGAGGGTGGCGCGACGGACGGTTGTCCATCGCGCCACCAAAAGGGGTGAACGGTCGTAACTTTCCCGCGCAGGCCGCGTTCCGTCGCACTAGAAGATCATTTGGACACGGGACGTCACGTCACGGCCGACTCCCGCCGGCCAACTCCGGCCGGGCAGCGCGCCGCAGGGCAGCTCACCGCTGGGTGCCGACCTCCGGATCAGGGGCCGGTACGGCGGCCAGGAGCTGCCGGATGCACGGACAGCGGTCGGAGTGCGCCCCTTGGAGCCCCACGTGCTCCCAGCAGCTCCAGCAGCTCCAGTAGCTCCAGCACGCGCCCTGAACGCGCTGGGCGATCAGGGCGCGTCCACCCGTGGAACGCGACCCGGGTGGCCGGGCGTCAACTGCTGGGGTAGGGCCAGGCGTTGGGCAGACAGTGGATTCCGTCGTGGTCCAGGAACTTCGTCTGCTGCTGCATGACCGGCGCCAACTCGCCGTTCTTGTCGCAGGTGACGTGGCCGTGACCGAGCCGGTGGCCGACCTCGTGGTTGATCAGCATCTGCCGGTAGGCGTACATCTTGTCGCCGTAGGTCTTCGAGCCCTGCGCCCACCGGTACGCGTTGATCATCACGCGCTCGGTGGCGGCGGAATCGCACGAGACGTTGTCCTCGGTGGTGTCCAGGCCGGACTTGGCGCACCACTTGGCGGTGGTGCCGGGGCTGGCGAGGGTGATCACGAAGTCGGGTTTGCCGGAGTAGATGCGTTCGAAGGTGCGGGCGCCGTCGTGGGCCCAGCTGCGGTTGTCGTTGAGGGTCTTCTGCACGGCCTCGGCGAAGAGCTCGCCGTCGAGGCCGAGCCCCTTCTCGACGTCCACGCGGTAGGTGTACTTCTGCCCCTTGCCGGGCGCCCTGTCGAAGCCGGGCACCGCCTCGAACTCTCCCGACCCCATGAGGCTCGGGCTGAGCGGGTACTTCGTGTTCATCTTCTGCGCGTACGACAGCGTCGACAGGCCCGGCGTCGCGGACGGGGCCGCTTGGTCGTCCGTGCCCGCGGTGCCGCGGGCCTGGTCGGTGGCGGGGTGCGACTGCACGCCGGTGCCGGTACGGCCGTCGGCGACCTGGCCGGCGACGACGACGGCGAGCGCCGTGGTGACGGCGGCCGCCGCGATGCCGGTGAAGGTGCGCCCCTTGACGCCCTTTTTCCGCTCCGGTTCGCCGGCCGGCGGCGCGGTGCCGCCGGCTTCCACTTCGGCGTCCCGTTCGAGGACGTGCGGATCCGCGGAGTGCACGGCGCCGCGTGAGCGGGGCGCGAAGACGTCGTCGTCCTCGTCGAAGGCGTTGAGGTAGTCCTGCCGGGGGCCGGTGCCGGTGGGCGATGCCTGCCGCTGCCGGGGTATGGAGGGACCCGGTCCCGCGGGACCGGTGCGGGCGGCACCGGACCGGGGCGCCCCGAGCCCGCCTGCGCCGCGCGCCCCCGACTCACCCCAGCCGCCCCCTGCTTCCCGCTGCTCCGGATGCCCGCCACGGGCATTCGGAAGACCCCGCGCGGGCGTGCCGTCGGGCAGCCGGGGAATGCCATGGGCGGGGGTGCCGTCGGACAGCCGGGGAATTCCATGGGCGGGCGTGCCGTCGGGAAGGCCGACAAGCCGCGGCATGCCGTGAGCGGGCGTGCCGTCCGCCGGGCGCGGCACCCCACGGGCAGGCGTGCCATCGGCCAGGCGCGGCACCCCCTGTGCGGGCATGGCGTCAGGCCGGGTCCGTGCCGGTCCCGGCAGTGAGCCCTTGCGTTCTGCGGTCGCGTCCGCGGTGTCGCCCTTGGGGGCGGGCCCGCGACGGCTGTGGCGTCCCACCTCGCCCCTCAGCCTCCCGTACCCACGCCGGAGGTCCCGTCATCGGACTCCGTACCGGCAGCCCCGCTGCCCGCCCGCGCGGTCGCGGACCGGCCGTCGTCCCTCACCCGGGCGCCGAGGGCCTCGGCGTCCTTGGCCGCCCGATCGTCCAACTCGCCCGTCTCCGCCAGGAGTTCCCGGAAGGCGGTCGCCACCGTGTCCGAGTACTCCATCATCGCCACGTGGCCCGCGTCCGGCAGGGTGAGCAGGCGGGAGTCGCGGAAGGCGCGGGCCGCCCGGTGGGCCATGCGGAAGCCGACGAGCTGGTCACGGCCGCCGTAGATCAACAGTGTCGGCGCGAGAACCCGCTCGGCCTGACGCCACAGCCCGTGCTGGCCGCCCAGCGTGTACGCGTTCACGATGCCGCGCGCGGAACGGGCCATCGCGTCCCAGAAGTAAGGCAGCTGCAGCCGCCGCTCCATCTCCTCCACGGCGTGACGGAAGCCCTCGGGCGTGACCCGCCCCGGGTCGCCGTAGCACAGCGCCATGACCCCGCGGACCCGCTGCTCGGCCGTCCACTCCCTGGTGAGCCGGGTGAAGAGCGGGGCCACGCCCGGCACCGAGAGCAGCACCGTCGGCACGGCGGAGCGCTGCACGCGAAGCTCGGGCAGTGCGGGCGAGACCAGCGTGAGCGTCCGTACGAGGTCGGGCCGCAGCGCGGCGACGCGCGTCGACACGGCGCCGCCCAGCGAGTTGCCGAACAGGTGGACCGGTCCGCGCTGCGAGGCGTCGAGATAACGGATGACCGCGCGCGCGTGCCCGGTGACGGAGTAGTCGCCGTCGTCCGGCGGCGGGGAGTCCCCGAAGCCCGGCAGGTCCACGGCCTCGCCGTCGACGGTCCCGTCGAGCAGCGCCATGAGAGCCGACCAGTTCTGCGAGGAGCCGCCGAGCCCGTGGACGTACAGCGCGGGCGGCAGCCCCTCCCGCGCGGGGGGCCTCGACCGCACCGTCAGGGAGATGCCCGGGAGTCCCATCGACCGCAGCTGTTCGCCGTCCGCGACCCTGACGGGTGCCACCCTGGGGAGAACATTGGCGGGCGACACGGAGGGCAGCTCGGTCGAAGACATGTGCCAATGTTACGAGACGATCACATAGTGGTTCATGTGTTCGCCGTCACAGACGATGCGCGGTCAAGGCCGGGGAACCCGGCCCGCGACGCCGTCGGAAGACGCGAAGTTGCCGTACCGGATCGCATAGCGTCCAGATCGGGTGTCTCCTACGCTCATACAGAGGGCACCCGCATGTAGCCCCTGCTTTTCCAGGGACGTTCGTAGGAAGGGAGCCCAGCATGGCACTCGACCCCACCGATCGTCGGCTCGAGACCCCCGATCCCGAGCTGGCCGAGGAGCTCGAAGACAACGACACCACCACGGAGATCGACGTCGAGGCCCCCGAGAACGACGTTGCCGAACAGCATGCGGACATCGCGCCGCAGGACCGCGACGACCCCCTCGAGAACCTGGATCCGGCCCGCGCGAACGAGGCCGACCTCATCGAACAGGCGCGCGTCGTGTCCCTCGACGAGGACGACTACCTGTGAGGCACCGGGTGATGTCCGCGATCGCCGTACAGGAGGGACCACTGGTGAGCAAGAGCAGAATGCCGGTATGCCCGGCTTGGGTATGTTTGAAACTTTCTGTGCCGCTTTCGCTGCTGTCCGGTCCGTGAAATTCTGCGCTCGCACCGCGCACACCACGGTTACCGAAAAGTACGATGGCGGCGCGGCGCACACCGCATGTGGACGACTTTGGGAGGCGGCGTGACAGCCATCGAGCAGACAGAGGCGGCACGCCCGCGGGGTACGCGCCTGCCGCGCCGTGCCCGACGGAACCAGCTGCTGGGCGCCGCCCAGGAAGTGTTCGTGGCGCAGGGCTACCACGCGGCCGCCATGGACGACATCGCCGAGCGCGCCGGCGTCAGCAAACCGGTGCTGTACCAGCACTTCCCGGGCAAGCTCGACCTCTACCTGGCTCTGCTGGACCAGCACTGCGAGTCGCTCATCCAGGCCGTGCGCAACGCCCTGGCGTCGACGACCGACAACAAGCAGCGCGTGCGGGCCACCATGGACGCGTACTTCGCGTACGTCGAGGACGACGGCGGGGCGTTCCGGCTGGTCTTCGAGTCGGACCTGACGAACGAGCCCGCGGTGCGCGAGCGCGTCGACAAGGTGACGAACGAATGCGCCGAGGCGATCTGCGACGTGATCGCCGAGGACACCGGTCTCTCGCGCGCCGAGTCGATGCTGCTCGCCTCCGGCCTCGGCGGCCTCGCCCAGGTGGTGGCCCGCTCCTGGCTGCACAGCGACCGCAGTGTCCCGCGCGACCAGGCGGTGCAGCTGCTGACGTCGCTGGCGTGGCGCGGCATCGCGGGCTTCCCGCTGCACGGCAGCGAGCAGCACCACTGAGTCCGCCCGGCCGACGGGTTTGTTCGCGTGGGCTGCCCGCTCCACGGGTTTGTTCCCGTGCGCTGTTCGCTCCTGGCGTTCCCCGCCGCAGCGTGTACCTCCCCTCACCGGGCTAATGTGTGCTGGGTACGGCGCGGAAGGTCGCGCACTTCACTGACCGTCGGAGGGACATAGCCGTGGAGGTCAAGATCGGCGTGCAGCACGCGCCCCGCGAGATCGTTCTGGAGAGCGGTCAGAGTGCCGAGGAGGTCGAGCGGGCGGTGGCCGAGGCGCTGGCCGGGAAGTCGCAGCTGCTGACCCTGGTGGACGAGCACGGTCGCAAGGTGCTGGTCCCGGCCGACCGTCTCGCGTACGTCGAGCTCGGCGAGCCGGCCCCGCGCAAGGTGGGCTTCGGCGCGCTGTAGTCGCTGCGGTCAAGGACGAGGAGAGGGGCCCGGCGGTCGCGACCGCCGGGCCCCTCCCGCTTCCCTTCACAGCCGGGGCACAAACGGCCCACAGGCGAGGGTTGCATTCCGCAGGTCAGGGGTATGACGCGCTTGGACCGTCAGGCACCGGCCGACCGTGTGGGAGGGACCCAACATGTTCTTGGAAGCGATCGGCTCCGCCGTGCTCGGTCTGCTGCTCGGGTGGGCGGCGCTGCACCGCCTGTCCCACCGCCTGCCGTCCCGCCCGCTGGTGCTTTCGACCGGCGTGGCCGGCGCCCTCTTCGGTGACTTCGTCACGCACAGCGCGCTGGGTGCCGGCAGTCTCCTGCCGAGCCTGCTCGGCGCGGCGGTCGTCTCGGCCGCGTCCCTCTCCCTGCTGCTGCGCCCCGCGGGAAGACTCCGCCGACGATCGGCACCGGCCTGATCCGGCGCCGATCGCGGCGTCGCCCCTGATCCCGGCCGATCCCGGCCGATTGCGTCCGATTCCGGCTGGTCCCGGTTGATCCCGCGTTCCGGACCCGAGCAATCCGATCCGCCGGAGCGGCCCTGGCCCTAGGCGGCCAGCCCCAACGCGGCCATCCGCTTGGTGTGCGCCTCGGTGATGCGGGAGAACATCCTGCCGACCTCGGCGAGGTCGAAGCCGTCCGCGACGCCGCCGACGAGCATCGTGGACAGCGCGTCGCGGTCGGCGACGACCCGCTGGGACTGCGACAGGGCCTCACCCATCAGCCGCCGCGCCCACAGCGCGAGCCGACCGCCCACCCGCGGGTCGGCGTCGATCGCCGCGCGCACCTTCTCCACCGCGAATCCGGCGTGTCCGGTGTCGTCGAGGACGGCCAGGACGAGGTCACGGGTGTCGGAGTCGAGGCGGACCGCGACCTCACGGTAGAAGTCGCTCGCGATCGAGTCGCCGACGTACGCCTTGACGAGTCCCTCCAGCCAGTCCGAGGGCGCGGTCTGTTTGTGGAAGCCGTCGAGGGCGGCGACGAATGGCTCCATCGCGCGGGTCGGTTCCTCGCCGATCTCGGTGAGCCGGTCGCGCAGCCGCTCGAAGTGGTGGAACTCCGCCGAGGCCATCTTGGCCAGTTCCGCCTTGTCCGCGAGGGTGGGTGCCAGCTTGGCGTCCTCCGCGAGCCGTTCGAACGCGGCCAGCTCCCCGTAGGCCAGCGCACCGAGCAGGTCCACGACCGCGGCGCGGTAGTGCGGGTCGGCGGAGGCCGTCGCCCAGTCGCGGGCAGCGTCCCCGGAGCGTTCGGCGGATGCGTCGGAGGCGTTGGCAGGCTTGTCAGAGCTCGTCATGAAGCGCACAATAGCCCGCTCGCCGCGCCAGGGAAGGACCTGGTCAACCAGTGTGACGGCGACTACGTGACCAAATCGGCCATCGCATGTGCGCGATTCCGAGGTATGGTGGTAATGCGCCTGCTGGGTGGGTCGATAGGTTTCGACGTGCCTCGACAGGCCGCACGCATGAGGATGCCCGGTCGGTGGCCCGATCGGCTCCGACCCGACAGCCCTCCCCGGCCGTACGCCACCGTGCGTAGGACGACCGGAGGGACACCCTCAGCGGTACGAGCGCTAGAGCGTCGGCAGAGGTCCCGTGCCATACGGCTTGCCCGAGCGGTTTGCCCGTACGGCCGCCGACGTCCCCCCGGCACGGTCAGACACGACCCCCGCGCTCGCCTCGCGCCGCACACACAGAAGAGGCAGCACCCTGACTACGACTTTCCGACAGCTCGGAATCCTTCCGGAGACCGCCGAGGCCCTCGAAGCCGTCGGCATCACCACTCCCTTCCCCATCCAGGAGATGACGCTGCCCGTGGCCCTCTCGGGCACGGACGTCATCGGCCAGGCCAAGACGGGCACCGGCAAGACGCTCGGCTTCGGCCTTCCGCTCCTTGAGCGCGTGACCGTTCCCGCCGACGTGGAGGCGGGCCGCGCCCGGCCCGAGGCCCTCACCGACACCCCGCAGGCGCTCGTCGTCGTCCCCACGCGCGAGCTGTGCACCCAGGTCACGAACGACCTGCTGACCGCGGGCAAGGTGCGCAACGTACGCGTCACCGCGATCTACGGCGGCCGCGCGTACGAACCCCAGGTCGAGGCCCTGAAGAAGGGCGTCGACGTGGTGGTCGGCACCCCGGGCCGCCTGCTCGACCTGGCCGGCCAGAAGAAGCTGAACCTCAAGCACGTCAAGTGCCTGGTCCTCGACGAGGCCGACGAGATGCTCGACCTGGGCTTCCTGCCCGACGTCGAGAAGATCATCGACATGCTGCCGGTCAAGCGCCAGACCATGCTGTTCTCGGCGACCATGCCCGGCGCAGTCATCGGTCTCGCGCGCCGCTACATGTCCCGGCCCACGCACATCCGCGCCACCGCGCCGGACGACGAGGGCGCGACGGTCGCGAACATCAAGCAGTTCGTCTACCGCGCGCACAACATGGACAAGCCGGAGATGGTCGCCCGCATCCTTCAGGCCGACGGCCGCGAACTGGCGATGATCTTCTGCCGCACCAAGCGCACGGCCGCCGACATCGCCGAGCAGCTCCAGCGGCGCGGTTTCGCCTCCGGCGCGGTCCACGGCGACCTCGGGCAGGGCGCCCGCGAGCAGGCGCTGCGCGCCTTCCGCAACGGCAAGGTCGACGTCCTGGTCTGCACCGATGTCGCCGCGCGCGGCATCGACGTCGAGGGCGTGACCCACGTCATCAACTACCAGTCCCCCGAGGACGAGAAGACGTATCTGCACCGGGTCGGCCGTACGGGCCGCGCGGGCGCCAAGGGTACGGCGATCACGTTCGTCGACTGGGACGACATCCCGCGCTGGCAGCTGATCAACAAGGCGCTGGAGCTGGACTTCAACGACCCGGTGGAGACGTACTCGTCCTCCCCGCACCTGTTCTCCGACCTCGGCATCCCCGAGGGCACCAAGGGCACCCTGCCGCGCTCGGAGCGTACTCGCGCCGGACTGGACGCGGAGGAGCTGGAGGACCTCGGCGAGACCGGTGGCCGCGGCGCACGCGGTCGCGGTGGCCGGGGCGACCGGAGCGAGGAGCGCACCGCCGACCGTGAGCGCCCGGCGCGCACGCCGCGCCGCCGACGCCGGACGCGCAACGGTGCGCCGGTGGACTCGGCGTCCGGCGAGGCGTCGGTGGAGTCCACGCCGACGACCGGTGAGACCGGGGCTGTGCAGGAGCCGGACGCGACCCGCACCCCGCGCCGCCGTCGGCGCATCCGCGGCGGAGTGCCGGCTCAGCCGGTGGCCGCCGAGGCGGTGCCGGCCGAGGCCACGTCCGTCGTCGAGCCGGTCACGGCACCCTCGACCGGGGACGAGCGGTCCGCGCAGACCGCACAGGCCGCGGTGACGACGGCGGAGGGCCCGGCCCTCGACGCCCCCGAAAGCCCGGCGAAGCCGCGCCGCCGCCGTACCCGCAAGTCGGCGGAGCAGGTGGCCGCGACGCCGGAGGCCCCGGCGGCGGCCGCGGCCGAGGCCCCGGAGCCCACGGAGACGGCGGTTGCCGAAGCGACTCCGCGCCGTCGCACCCGTAAGACGTCGGAGCCCGCCGAGGCCGCCGTCGCAACGGCCGAGGGCGCGGAGGACTCCGCACAGGAGGCGAAGCCGCGCCGGACCCGCAAGAGGGCAGCGGCTGCCGCCGAGGCGGCGGCGGACGCGGTGGACACGGTGGAGACCGCCACCGAGGCCAAGCCGCGCCGCCGTACCCGCAAGGCGACCGCCGAGACCGTCGTCGCCGACACCACGGCACAGATGGCCGAGGAGACCGACGCCGCCGCCCGGTCGGCCGCCGATCCCGCGGCGACCGCCCAGGCCCAGCCGCGCCGCCGCACGCGGAAGGCCGCTGAGGCGCCCGCGCCGACGGAGGTGGCAGAGGCCGCCGTCGACACGGCGGAGGCGGTCGAGGCCAAGCCGCGCCGCCGTACCCGCAAGGCCACCGTCGGGGCGCAGGCCCCGGAAGCCCCGGGTGCTGCGGACGCCGCGGGCGCTGCGGAGACCTCGCTCGCCAAGCCGCGCCGCACCCGCAAGACGGCTGCCGCCGAGGCCGCCGCCGACACGGCCGAGGCCGTGGAGGCCAAGCCGCGCCGCACCCGCAAGGCCACGGCGGAGACCGCGGTCGAGACGGCCGAGGGTGCCGAGGCCAAGCCGCGCCGCCGGACCACCCGCAAGACGGCTGCCGCCGAGGTCGCCGTCGACACGGCCGAGGCCGCGGAGGCCAAGCCGCGCCGCACCCGCAAGGCCGCTGCCGCGCCCGAAGCGGCGGCGGACGTTGCTGACGGTGCCGCTGAGGCCAAGCCGCGCCGCCGTACCCGCAAGGCGACCGCCGAGACCGTCACCGCGGAGATCCCGGCGCAGACCACCGGGGAGCCGGAGACCAAGCCGCGCCGCCGGACACGCAAGGCCGCGGAGGCGGGCGAGGCGAGCGGCGATGCGGTGGAGGCGAAGCCCACGGCGCGTCGGACCCGGAAGACGGCGGCCGCGGTGGAGTCCGCGGAGGCCTGATCCGGCACCGTACGGCTCCGGAACTCGCACGACCGGACGGCCCGGCCCACCTCAAGTGGGCCGGGCCGTCTGCGTATCCGAGTCCTGCCCCGCATGCCGCCCGGCGCCCGGTTGTCGGCCGCACGGCCCCGCCGCCCCCGGGGCATGAGCCATACGACGCATGAGCCATACGCGGCATGAGCCATACGGCGCACCAGGCACACCCCGGTTGCCCCCGCCCCAGCCCGATATCCACCCCGTCGCCCGCACCGCCCCACACCCGTCGCCCGCACCGCCCCACACCGTCAACACCCGCCGGACGCGGGCTCGGTCACCTTCCGGCCAACGTGCCCTCGCCCTCCCCCGTGTGCCGCCCCGACACCACCCGGGCGCCCGGTGCCCGATAGCCTCGACACATGAGCAGGCCGCCGACCTTCGTTCCGCCGCCCGGTGCCCGGGCCTACCGTCTGCGCACCGCCCGGGGCGAGTTCGCCGTGGTGGACGCGCCTGTGGCCGCCGGTGCCGAGCCCAGGGGCACCGCGCTGCTGCTGCCGGGTTTCACCGGCAGCAAGGAGGACTTCAACCCGCTGCACGGACCGCTGGCGGCGCGCGGGTACCGGACCGTGGCCGTGGACGGGCGCGGGCAGTTCGAGTCGGACGGTCCGGCGGACGACGAGTCCGCCTACGCGCAGGAGGAGCTCGCGCGGGACGTGCTCGCGCAGGTCGAGGCGCTCGGTACTACCGTGCACCTGCTGGGGCACTCGCTCGGCGGGCAGATCGCCCGTGCGGCCGTGCTCGTCGACCCCTCCCCCTTTCGCTCCCTCACCCTCATGGCCTCGGGACCGGCCCAGATCTCCGTGCCACAGCAGCAGCGCGTGAAACTGCTGCGGGACGCGCTCGCCGTGATGTCGATGACCGAGGTGTGGGAGGCCATGCAGGCCATGGAACCTCCGGAGGAGACCGACACCGGCGCCGAACTCGACGCCGGCCTCGACGACCGGGAGGACCTGCGCCGCCGCTGGCTGGGCAACAAGCCCGCCCAACTCATCGCCACGGGCCGACAGTTGTGCACCGAGCCGGACCGGATCCCCGAACTCGCCGCGGTTGCACTGCCGTTCCATGTGCTGTCGGGAGCCCGGGACGACACCTGGCCGGTGCCGGTCCTCGACGACATGGCCCTGCGGCTCGGGGCGCGGCGGACCCTGGTCGAAGGGGCCGAGCACTCCCCCAACTGCGACCAGCCGCTCACCACGGCCCGGTCCGTGGCCGACTTCTGGGACAGCACCACCGCATAGCCCGGACCGGCACTGCCTCGGCGAGTCCCGCGGAGGCCGGTCTAGTGTCCTGCGCCGGAAGTTCCCAGGCAGTTCCGGCTGAGCCGCGGACGGTCAACGCGCCTGGTCGGCAGCGTGAATCCGATCACCGAGACGAGGGAGATCCACCGACGGACTTCAGGCGCAGGACACTAGTACTGCGTCTGCAGGTGCTCCCAGAAGCCGTCGCGCAGCGCGCGGCGCAGGTCCGCCTGGCCGCGCAGGGAGTACTGCAGGATGCCCTCGGCCTCCACCAGCAGGTCCTGGTCGACGGAGCCGGGCAGGTAGGGGTGGCCGGGCAGCAGCTCCACCAGCGCCTCGCGGCCGCGCGCCGCCAGCCACTTCGCCGCGATCTGCGCGCCCACGAAGCGGACGTCCTCGCGGGTCGGCCGGGCCGCGCCCGTCGCGTCGTAGGCGGGGGCCGTGCGCCGGGAGACGTACGGCTTGAAGAAGTCGAGGTCGAGGGTGCGCTGGCTGTCGACCTCCCACAGCAGCGGCTCGGCCTGGTTGCGGCCCTCGGGCGCCTCGATGCCCCACAGGTGGACCCGGGCTCCGTAGCCCTGGGCTGCCTCCACCGCCGACACCAGGTCCTCGTCGCCGCCGAGCAGCGCTGCGTCGCTGATGGCACGGTGCCGGGCCAGTGACTCCAGATCCGAGCGGATGAGGGAGTCGACGCCCTTCTGCTGGTTGTTGGCGTTGAGGTTGCCCAGGCGGACCTTCACGTCCGGCAGTTCGGCGATGGACTGCTGCTCGGCGGTGTGGATGCGGCGCCGGGCGCCGTCGTACCAGTAGACGCGCAGCAGCCGGCTGTCGGCGAAGACCGTGCGGGCCCGGTCGATGAGCGCGTCGATGAGCCCCTCGGCGTCCAGGTCGAAGGCGCGGCGGTCCTCCGTTCCGGCCACCAGCCGTCCCGCGGCCGCGTAGAGATAGCCCGCGTCGACGAAGATCGCATGGGTCGAGGGTGTCTTCGCCACCTCGGCGAGCATGCGCTCCAGCAGCTCGTTCGTGCGGTCGATGCGGGCACTCAGCGCCGCGAGGTCGTCGTTCATTGCCTCTATTGTCCCGGCGGTCACGCTGCGAACACAACCGGTCCCGGTCGGTCCCGCCAGCCTCCCCTACCGGTCGGTAACTAGATGTTCGAGAATTTTCATTAGCGTAGGGAATGTTTGTAACACTCAGCCCGTTGAATACGTACGGAACAGGGGGCACCGCCGCCCCGTGCGCCGTCCACTCAGTAATTCTCCTCAGGAGGATGACCAGACGAAGGGAGAAGCCATGCGCTTCGAAATCATGCGACTCGACGAGGTCGACGGTACCCCCGTGGACAGCACCGTCGTGGACGCCGCCTCCGTCAACCGGATCGTTCAGCAGGCCGCCGCGGTCGGCCAGCGGCTCTGGATCCGCCCGGCAGAGGCCTCGGCCTCGTAAGGAGCGGTTCCCCCCACACGCTTCACAGGCCCCGTACGGCAGTGCTGCCGTACGGGGCCTGTGCGTATACGGAGTTCAGGAGCCGTGGACGACCTGCAGGACGCCGTTGATGATCTGCTGCACGGCGATCGCGGAGAGCATCATGCCGGCCAGCCGTGTCACCAGGACCACGCCGCCGTCCTTGATCACGCGGATGATCAGCAGCGAGTACCGCATCACCAGCCACAGCACGACGTGGATGGCCACGATCGCGGACCACACCGACACCTGCGTGCTGACGCTGTCGGCCTTCTGCACGGCGAGGATCACCGAGACGATCGCGCCGGGTCCCGCCAGCAGCGGCATGCCCAGCGGGACCAGGGCCACGTTGACGTCCTTGGTCTGCTTCGGCTCGTCGGTCTTGCCGGTGAGCAGGTCCAGCGCGATGAGCAGGAGCAGCAGTCCACCGGCGATCATCAGGGCCGGCACGGACACGCGCAGGTAGTTCAGGATCTGGTGGCCGAGCACGCCGAACACGGCGATCACACCGCCCGCCACACAGACGGCCTGGAACGCCATCCGCTTCTGCATCTTGGCAGGGCGCCCCGCGGTCAGCGCGAGGAAGATCGGGGTGATCCCGGGGGGATCCATGATGACAAAAAGGGTGAGGAAGAGAGAGCCGAAGACGGCAACGTCGAACATGGGTGAGGTAAGGCCTTGCGCGTGAGGTACGGGAGGTGGGAGTGGGCGGGGTGCGGCTCAGGCTCCGCCGGCCCCCGGGACGGGAAACGCGCCGGTCGCCCGCCGGGTGATCTCCCCGTACACCTCGGGGTCCGTCGTGAACTCCCCGAGCGAGACGGTCTTGCGGCTGCCGTGGTAGTCGCTGGAGCCGGTCGCGAGGAGTCCGAGCTCCTTGGCCAGCCCGCGCAGCCGGGCGCGCGTGTCGGGCTCGTGGTCCATGTGGTCGACCTCGATGCCGTCGAGACCGGCGGCCGCCATCTCGGCGATCGCGGACTCCGGCACCGTACGGCCCCGCTTGGCGGCCGCCGGGTGCGCGAACACACAGACCCCGCCGGCGCCCTTGACCAGCCGGATCGCCTCGAAGGGATCCGTCTCGTGCTTCTCCACGAAGGCCCGGCCGCCGTCGGCCAGCCACTGCTCGGTGAAGGCGTCGCCCACCGTCGGTACGACGCCGAGCTCGACGAGGGCGGAGGCGACGTGCGGCCGTCCGACCGAGCCGTCACCGGCGATCCGGGCGACCTGCTCCCAGGTCACCGGCACGCCCAGCGCGTTCAGCTTGGCGATCATGCCCTTGGCCCGCGGCACCCGGTCGTCCCGGACCAGCTCGCGCTCGGCGAGCAGGGCGGACTCCTCGGGGTCGAAGAGGTAGGCCAGCATGTGCATGCTGATGCCGTCGATGCGGCAGGACAGCTCGGCGCCGGTGACGAGGGTGAGCCCCTCGGGCAGCGCGGCGATCGCCTCGGCGTACCCGCGGGTGGTGTCGTGATCGGTCAGCGCGACGACGTCCAGACCGGCCGCGGCGGCGTGACGCACCAGCTCGGCCGGGGTGTCCGTACCGTCGGAAGCCGTGGAGTGGGTGTGCAGATCGATGCGCACGACGCTGACTCCAGGCGGTGACGGGACGGGAGGGGACACCCAAGGATAACGGGAAACGGGGGATGCCCTGTCACACCCGCCCAGGCCGTGCGCCCCCTACACCGCGACCTGCCATGCACTCCTACGTCGCGACCGGCCACGCACCCCTGCACTGCGACCCGCCACGCGCTCCTGCACCGCGACCCGCGATGGGTCCCTGCACGGCGACCCGCCCGGCCCTCGACTCCCTACGGATGCAGCAGCCGCGGCGACAGTGCCCCGAACGGCACCAGCTCGACCTCGGCGCCCGCCTCCCGCAGGTCCGCCAGGACCAGTTCGTCGTACATCAGCAGACCCGACTGCTCCGGCCACACCACTGCCCACAACCACAGCCCGCGCGCCTCGCCCGCGAAGACGGCGCGGTCGTTCGGGGTGCCCGACACATGCCAGAGCGGGGTCGGACGGCCACCGGCCAGCACCTTGGCGTCCGGCGGCTTCTCGACGTTCAGATACGGGCCGGGATCCGGGCCGTCGAGGCCCGCATAGCGTGCGCCCAGTCCGACACCGAGTTCCTCGGCGACCAGGATCAGCTCGCCCATGCCACCGAGCGGGCCGGGGCCGGAGCAGGCCACGGCCGTGGCCCGGCCCCCACTGCGGTCGTCACCCGCACTGGCCACCCCCGTGAACAGCCAGCCCACCGGGAGCGGCCAGGGCATCCACACCGGCACGTGAGTGCGATGCACCACGACACTGAGCGCCTCGACGCTGGGCGGGATCACGGGCTGCACCGGGTGCACGGTCCCGTGCACATCGCACTGCCAGGAATCGCTGAAGAGTCCGGGAGCCCTGACCCGGCCACCACACTTCGGGCAACTGGGTTCGCCCCTCATAGGGCCCCACGGTCCTACCCCGACTGCGCCACGTCAAGGACGATCACCCGTCCGGACGGAACGGTCCCGCCATCCCCTGCCGGACAGGACTGGATGTATGTTGCATTAATTAGCTGCCCTAACTTACTATTTGCATGCACCAACTGTCGTCCGGCCGGATGGGAGAACGCATGGACACGGACCCCTTGGACGCGGGCGCCGGCGGCATCCTGCGACAGCCGAAGGCTGTCTGGGCGACGGCCGGCGCGTCCGTCGTCGCCTTCATGGGCATCGGACTCGTCGACCCGATCCTGCCCTCCATCGCCAAGGGCCTGAACGCCACGCCCAGCCAGGTCTCGCTGCTCTTCACCTCGTACTTCCTGATCACCGCCATCGCGATGCTGGTGACCGGCTTCGTCTCCAGCCGGATCGGCGGACGCAGGACCCTGCTGCTCGGCCTCGCCTTCGTGGTGGTCTTCGCCGGTCTGGCCGGCACCTCGGGCTCGGTCGCGCAGCTCGTGGGCTTCCGGGCCGGCTGGGGCCTCGGCAACGCGCTCTTCGTCTCCACGGCGCTCGCGGTCATCGTCGGCGCCGCGGCCGGAGGCAGCGCGGCGGCGATCCTGCTGTACGAGTCCGCGCTCGGCCTCGGCATGGCGTGCGGTCCTCTGCTCGGCGCACTGCTGGGCAACGTCAACTGGCGCTACCCGTTCTTCGGCACCGCCACGCTGATGGCGATCGGCTTCCTGTGCATCACGGCGTTCCTGAGGGAGCAGCCCAGGCCCGCCCGCAAGACCTCGCCGCTGGACCCGATCAGGGCGCTCGGCCACGGCGGCCTGGCCTCCGCGGCCGTCTCGGCGTTCTTCTACAACTACACGTTCTTCACCGTGCTGGCCTTCACGCCCTTCGTGCTGGACATGACCCCGTACAAGTCGGGAGCGGTGTTCTTCGGCTGGGGCGTGCTGCTCGCCGTCTTCTCGGTGCTCGTGGCGCCGCGCGTGCAGAAGCGGTTCGGGTCGCTGAAGGTGCTGGGCGGCTCGCTGGTGCTGCTGGCCGTCGACGTCGTGGTCCTCGGCTACGGGGACCACACCACCGCCGTGGCCTGCACGGTCCTGTCCGGTGCCTTCATCGGGGTGAACAACACCGTCTACACCGAACTGGCTCTCGGGGTCTCGGACGCGCCGCGCCCGGTGGCGAGCGCGGGCTACAACTTCGTGCGCTGGTTCGCGGCCGCGGCGGCGCCCTGTCTGGCGCCGAAGATCGAGGAGTGGAGCGACCCCCACATCCCCTTCGTGGTGGCGGGGGTCACCGCGGTGCTGGGCGCGCTCGTCGTGGCCGTACGGCGGAAGGCCCTGAATCACGAGGCGGAGGAGCTGCAACCGCGGCACGCTCTCGAGGACGGCGTCGCGGTCTTCGCCAACTGAGCCCACGGCGCGGCCGGTTGGTGAGATCGGTCACTCCAGCGGGACGGATCTGCGGGTGGGATCCCTCAGGTCCGTGCCGTTCGACAGCCAGCGCTCCTGGAGCGCCTGCGCGCCGTGCACCCGCTTCCAGGCGGCCTCGTTCCCAGTCATCGGGAGCAACGGCAGGAAGCGCACGGGATCCAGCGGCTCGTCCAGCTCCAGGTCCTCGACCAGACCGCCCGGCTCGGCCACCAGCACCGAGGTGAAGGCAGCGCCGGGCCACAGCGGCTCGCCCACGTCGAGCGAGCTGCCGGGAGCCACCACCAGGCCCTCGACCTGCGGGGACGCGGCGAGAACGGCGAGCGGACGGAGCACCTTGTCGGTGTCGGCGAGACCGGCCCGGACGGAGAGGACGAGCTCCGCGCGGGGGCCCTTGACCGGGTCGGCGAGCATCGCCGTCGGGTCCGTCATGGGCTGCGCGGACATGCCGAGGGTGGCGTACCGGACGATTCCCCCCTGCTCCGACGCGCTGAAACGCTCGCTGAAACGGAGCACCTCGATGCGGTCCGTACCGAGGAAGGTGACCGCGGCGCGCGCGTCCGGCTCGCCCAGCGCGGAGCGCAACCGGGCCTCGACCAAGGGAAGAACATCAACCATGTGGCGAGCATAGAACTCGTCAGTACCGGGCAAAGCGGCGCCTTGACACGTCAGTCGGCTGATACTCTTGGCCGGTGGTTCGGGGCAGCATGCAGAAGCATCGCGAATCGGGTCCCGACGCCGATGATTTTCCCCTGACGGGGCACCCTTCAACAAGGGTATCGATCGTCCCTCACGAGGGACCGGCCGGAGGAGGTGGGGCTGCGATGGACCGAAGTCGACCGTGCAGTACCGCCCGCTCTTCCGCCCGTTGATGTAGCTGCTCTGGCTCTGGCCGGCTGCCGCCTCTCATTTTCGTGCTGTCATGCCGTCATGCCGTGATACGGAAGAGCGCTTCGTTTCGTTTGCCTGATCTGCCTGATCTCAGCCGGTAGCTGACTCAGCAGCGAAACACGCCATCGCGACGGTGCGGTGCTCCCCGCTTTGTGGACGTGCCAAACATCCGCAGTCAGGACGTCCTCATTCCGGGCAGTTCCAGTCGTCGTAGCGACCTCTCGTTTCGTTGCTCGTCGCTCGTTGCGAAGGAGCCCTGCCATGTCGATGATCCGTGACCTGCGTGCCGTGGTCCGCCCGTCCCGCCCGGAGCCGCGGAAGGACAACGGCACGTACGACACCACGCGCGACCCGTCGACGCCCTCCGCCGTCGTCGACTGCGCCGTCTACCGCGACGGCGCCCGCGTCGAGACGCCGGGGCCGCTCGGCCCGCACGAGGCGATGCGCCTGGTGCGGCGCGACGGGGGCTTCGTGTGGATCGGCCTGCACGAGCCGACCGATGACGAATTCGCCGGTATCGCACGGGAGTTCGGACTGCATCCGCTGGCCGTGGAGGACGCGGTCCAGGCACACCAGCGCCCGAAGCTGGAGCGGTACGACGACTCCCTGTTCACCGTCTTCAAGACCATCCACTACGTCGACCACGACCAGCTCACCGCCAACAGCGAGGTGGTCGAGACCGGTGAGGTCATGTGCTTCACCGGCCGGGACTTCTTCATCACCGTCCGGCACGGCGGCCAGGGCTCGCTGAGGGCGCTGCGGCACCGGCTGCAGGACGACCCCGAACTGCTGGCCAAGGGGCCCTCGGCCGTGCTGCACGCGATCGCCGACCACGTCGTCGACGGCTACATCGCGGTCGCGGACGCGCTGCAGGACGACATCGACGAGGTGGAGACGGAGGTCTTCTCGCTCGGGCGGAAGGGCACGCCGCGCGGCACGGACGCCGGCCGGATCTACCAACTCAAGCGGGAGATCCTGGAGTTCAAGCGCGCGGTGGCGCCTCTGCTGCGGCCCATGCAGCTGCTGAGCGAGCGGCCGATGCGGCTGATCGATCCGGACATCCAGAAGTACTTCCGGGACGTCGCCGACCACCTGGCCAGAGTGCAGGAGCAGGTCGTGGGCTTCGACGAACTGCTGAACTCGATCCTCCAGGCCAACCTCGCCCAGGCGTCCGTGGCGCAGAACGAGGACATGCGCAAGATCACGGCCTGGGCGGCGATCATCGCCGTTCCGACGATGGTGTGCGGCGTCTACGGCATGAACTTCACGTACATGCCCGAACTGCACTGGAAGTACGGCTACCCGGTGATCATGGGGATCACGGTCGTGATCTGTCTGGGCATCCACCGCACACTGAAGCGCAACGGCTGGCTGTGAGCGGGCTCGCTACCCTTCTGCCATGACTAGCGAGCTGCTCGACCAGGCCCTCGTCGAGGAGGCCACGAAGAAGTCCGGCCTCATCTGGGTCCGGGGTGCCGGTGCCCCGGCCGCCCGTGCCCTGTGGCATGTCTGGCACGAGGGCGCGGCCTGTCTGGTCGGCGACGGGCCCGGCGAGCAGCCGCTGCCCGGGCTGGCCGAGGGGGCCACGGCCGAGGTGACGGTGCGCAGCAAGGACAAGGGCGGTCGGCTGGTCACCTGGACCGCGAAGGTGGTGGAGCCGGCGCCGGGGTCCGAGGCCTGGGAGTCGGCCGTCGCCGAGCTGAAGGGCAAGCGGCTCAACGCGCCCGACGGTGAGGCCATGACGCAGCGGTGGGCCCGTGAGTGCCGCGTGCTGCGGCTGGAGCCGACGGGTGACCTCGCGCCGCTGCCCGACGGCTCGCTGGCCGAGCCGCCGCTGCCGACACCGGCGACGACCCGCCGGCCGATCCCCGCGGGGCTGCCCCGGCTGCTGCTGAAGAAGCGGCGGCGGAAGTAGCCCGAGGGGCCGGAGGACGCCGCGGCAGGCAGACGGGGGCGGTGGGAAAGAACGCGGCAGGCCCAAAGGGGCGATCGGAAAGGGCGCGGCAGGCACAAGGGCCCAGTGGGGAAGGGCCCAGTGGGGAAGGGCGCGGTGGGGAACGGCGCGGTGGGGAACGGCGCGGTGGGGAACGGCGCGGCAGGCAGAACGGCGTGGTGGGAAAAGGGGCGGCTATGACGTCGGCAGTTGTCTGCCGTAGTCGACCGTCTCACCCTTCTCCGGCTCCGCCAGGGGGAAGTCCTTACCCCAGTCCGTAAAGCTCAAAGTCCCGGCGCCACCCGCCCGTACCAGGCGGACGGGGTAGGGCCGGCCCTCCAGGGACACGTCGAGGGTGCCGCCGGAACCCTTGTCGCCGGTGATCCGGATGGTGCGGATGCCGGACTGCTCGTGATGGCCGTCCGTGGCCAGCGAGCCGTGCAGCGTCAGCAGTCCGTCGAGGAGGACGTTCTTGTCCGTGAAGCCACTGAACCGCTTGTACGAGGGGTCACCCTGGGGCACCTTGACGTACTTGCCGTCGAGCTTGTCGGCGGCCCCGGTGCCCGTCCCCTTTCCGTCGGCGTGGTCCCAGAACTCGGCGTCGGCCTTCAGATACAGCTGCGCCCCGATCCGCAGCAGTCCGAAGGTCACCCCCTGCGAGGTGACCGATCCGGAGCCGCCGTCGGGCTTCAGGCGCATGTCGAGCGCGTACGTGCGGCCGTTGCTGACCACGTTCCCGGACAGGTGCACGGTGTCGGCGGAGTCCGCTGCGGCCCGGGTCCGGGACTGGATCTGGGCGGCAGGCAGCTTGCCCACCCCGTTCGTGCCGGCGTCGGGGTCGCCCGCCGAGCACGCCGTCAGACCTGTCCCCGTGACGGCCAGCGCGCACAGCGCGCTCGCCAGCGCGGCCCGGCGGATACGGCCCTGGGGAATAGCGGTCACAGGCGGCGCTGCCTTTCTGACGGACGTCCTGAGCGGCGTACGGCAGCGTACCGGGGCTGCCCGGTCCCAGCGGAGCCAGTCGGTCCGCAACGCTCACCAGGACGTATACGAACAGGACGGGCTAGCCTGAAGCCCACCTGAGCGGGCAATCGGGAAAAGACCCCCACCGGCACCACCACACATCTCGCACATCACCGAGCACGCAAAGGAGGCGCAGCCATGGCAGCGGGCGCCCCCCGGATCTTCGTCTCGCACCTTTCCGCAGTCGCCGTCTTCGATCCGACCGGCGACCAGGTGGGCCGGGTCAGAGATCTGGTCGTCATGCTGCGCGTCGGGCGCCGACCGCCCCGCCTGCTCGGGCTGGTCGTCGAACTCGCCACCCGGCGCCGCATCTTCCTGCCCATGACCCGGGTGACGAGCATCGAGTCGGGCCAGGTCATCACCACCGGCGTGCTGAACGTCCGGCGCTTCGAACAGCGGCCCACCGAACGGCTCGTCTTCGGCGAACTGCTCGACCGGCGGGTCCAGCTCGTGGAGACCGGGGAAGAGGCGACCGTGCTGGACATGTCGGTGCAGCAGTTGCCGGCCCGCCGGGACTGGGAGGTCGACCGGGTCTTCGTCCGGAAGGGGAAGAAGGGCGGGGCCTTCCGGCGCAGCAAGGGCGAGACCCTGACGGTCGAGTGGTCCGCCGTCACCGGCTTCTCCCTGGAGGAGCACGGGCAGGGCGCCGAGAACCTGCTCGCCACCTTCGAGCAGCTGCGCCCCGCCGACCTCGCCAACGTGCTGCACCACCTCTCCCCCAAGCGACGCGCCGAGGTCGCGGCCGCCCTCGACGACGACCGCCTCGCCGACGTGCTCGAAGAGCTCCCGGAGGACGACCAGATCGAGATCCTCGGGAAGCTGCAGGGGGAACGCGCGGCCGACGTCCTGGAGGCGATGGATCCCGACGACGCGGCCGATCTGCTCGGCGAGCTGCCCAAGGAGGAACAGGAGCGGCTGCTGGGGCTGATGCAGCCCGCCGACGCGGCCGACATGCGCCGGCTGATGTCGTACGAGGAGCACACGGCGGGCGGCCTGATGACGACGGAGCCGATCGTGCTGCGCCCGGACTCGACGATCGCCGACGCCCTGGCCCGCGTCCGCAACGCCGACCTGTCGCCCGCGCTCGCCGCCCAGGTCTACGTCTGCCGTCCGCCCGACGAGACCCCGACCGGCAAGTACCTGGGCACGGCCCACTTCCAGCGCCTGCTGCGCGACCCGCCCTACACCCTGGTCAGCTCGGTCCTGGACGACGACCTGCAACCGCTGGACCCCGACGCCCCGCTGCCGGTCGTCGCCGGGTTCTTCGCCACGTACGACATGGTCGCGGCGCCCGTCGTCGACGAGGCCGGGTCGCTGCTGGGCGTGGTGACCGTGGACGACGTACTGGACCACATGCTGCCGGAGGACTGGCGGGAGACGGAGTTCCACCTGGACGACGAGGGGGCGGCCACCCATGGCTCCTGAGCGCGAGAGCACCCGAGAGCGCCTGCCGGCGGGCGCCACGGCCGCCCCCCGGCCCCGGACGGCCCGGCTGGACCAGCCGCGCCCGCCGAGGCGCCGGATCCTGCCGGAGTGGGACCCGGAGGCCTTCGGACGCCTGTCCGAGCGGATCGCCCGCTTCATCGGCACCGGGCGGTTCCTCGTCTGGATGACGGTCGTGATCATCGTGTGGGTGCTGTGGAACATCGCCGCTCCACGCCACCTGCGCTTCGACGAGTACCCGTTCATCTTCCTGACCCTGGCCCTGTCCCTCCAGGCCTCCTACGCCGCCCCGCTGATCCTGCTCGCGCAGAACCGGCAGGACGACCGGGACCGGGTCAACCTCGAACAGGACCGCAAGCAGAACGAGCGGTCGATCGCCGACACCGAGTACCTGACCCGCGAGATCGCCGCGCTGCGCATGGGTCTGGGCGAGGTGGCGACCCGCGACTGGATGCGCTCGGAGCTGCAGGACCTGGTCAAGGAGCTGGAGGACCGGCAGGTCGACGGACATCGCCGGCACGGCGTATTCCCGGCAGAACAGCCCCGCGGACGTGACATGGGCGACCGCTGACGGGGGTCCCGGGTCCGCCGCGGGGCGCCGTACCATCGTCTTTATGGCTACGGAAGACGCGGTGCGCGAAGCGCTGGCGACGGTGAACGACCCCGAGATCAACCGACCCATCACCGAGCTCGGGATGGTCAAATCGGTGGAGATCGGCGCGGACGGTGCGGTCGCGGTCACGGTGTACCTGACGGTCTCCGGTTGCCCCATGCGCGAGACGATCACCCAGCGCGTCACCGAGGCGGTCTCCCGCGTGGAGGGCGTCACCCGCGTCGACGTCGCGCTCGACGTGATGAGCGACGAGCAGCGCCGGGAGCTGGCGGCCGCCCTGCGCGGCGGCCAGGCCGAGCGCGAGGTTCCGTTCGCCAAGCCGGGCAGTCTGACCCGGGTGTACGCGGTCGCCTCCGGCAAGGGCGGGGTCGGCAAGTCCTCGGTGACGGTGAACCTGGCGGCGGCCATGGCGGCCGACGGCCTGAAGGTGGGCGTGGTCGACGCCGACATCTACGGCCACAGCGTGCCGCGCATGCTGGGCGCCGACGGCCGCCCGACCCAGGTCGAGAACATGATCATGCCGCCGTCCGCGAACGGCGTGAAGGTCATCTCCATCGGCATGTTCACCCCGGGCAACGCGCCGGTGGTCTGGCGCGGCCCGATGCTGCACCGCGCGCTCCAGCAGTTCCTCGCGGACGTGTACTGGGGCGATCTGGACGTGCTGCTGCTGGACCTCCCGCCGGGCACGGGCGACATCGCGATCTCCGTTGCCCAGCTGGTCCCCAATGCCGAGATCCTGGTCGTGACGACGCCTCAGCAGGCGGCCGCGGAGGTGGCCGAGCGGGCGGGCTCCATCGCGGTTCAGACGCATCAGAAGATCGTGGGCGTCGTGGAGAACATGTCCGGTCTCCCCTGCCCGCACTGCGGTGAGATGGTCGACGTCTTCGGCACCGGTGGCGGCCAGGCGGTGGCGGACGGGCTGACGAGGACGACGGGCACCTCCGTCCCGGTCCTCGGCAACATCCCCATCGACGTCCGCCTGCGCGAGGGTGGCGACGAGGGCAAGCCGGTGGTGCTGACCGATCCTGACTCCCCGGCGGGCTCGGCCCTGCGCGCGATCGCGGGGAAGCTGGGGGGACGGCAGCGTGGGCTTTCGGGGCTGTCCCTCGGGATCACCCCGAAGAACAAGTTCTGAAATCGCGCATCTGTGAACTGCGGCTCCGTCGCCGGCCAACCCGCTGACCAGCGACGGAGCCGTCGTCGTCGGTCATCGTTGGTCATCGCTGAGCTCCGTCGCACGGCCCGCAGACTGCCCGGAGACCGTGGTCGCTTCGTGGGTCTCGTGCGCTGGGTAGTCCCGCACTTCATAAAGTGAGCCACGACCCCGAAGGGCCGGCGGCCGCGGTGGGGCAGGTCGTCGAGCGCTACGACGACTCCGCCGACGGCCGCCCGTAGCGGATGGTCGCCCTCGGCCACCCGGCTCCCGCCGTGACAGAAGGAGGATCGGATGATGGAAGACCGCGTACGCAGATAGCCGCGTAACTGGCTGGTGGAGGGGTGCGAGGAGAGAAACCCGCCCGAGCAGGTTTCCGTGCAGGACGTCGCTCTGGCCCGGGAACCAGAGGGCCACTAATGGTTCAACGCGGTGCGCGCCGCGCGTCTGGCTTTCTGCTTCGGAATTGCAGCCAGCGGCGCGCTCGTATTCCTGGACGGGCGCGGCGCCTGGAATTGGATGCGCATCCAGTACGAACCCACCAGGATTCCGGAGCTCGTTGGGTGCCGCCGTACTGATCCGGCAACAGCTAGCCAAGATCAAGGAGGTGCCCAGGCGCCTCTCACGCCTGGGCACCTCCTTCGCCCTAGGCGTATGCCGCGATGTCCTTGATCATGGCGAAGCCGAGACCGTACGCGCTCATGCCTCTGCCGTACGCCCCGACGTGCACGCCCTCCTGGGTCGACCCGGCGAGCACCCAGCCGAACTCGGACTCGCGGTAGTGGAAGGGCGCGAGGACGCCGTCCACGGGCAGGGAGAGTGACGACCACGCCGGGCCGGACAGGTCGTCCGCCAGGGCCCACGCCGTCTCCGTCTGCTGATCCAGCCAGTCGTCCCGCAGGCTGTGGTCCATCTGCCCGGGCCAGGTGAAGGACAGCAGTCCCACCCCGGCGAGCCATGCCGCCGAGGACACCGAGGTGGCCTCCAGCAGGCCCGTGCCGTCCGCGCTGCGCCGGTCGGGGCTGGCCGCGACGGTCACCACGACCGCGAACTTCTCCTTGGGCTCGTCCAAGGACCCCGACACGAACTCGTTGCGTACCGAGGGCTCGTCGCCGTGGCCGATCGACCCGTGTTCGACGGATCCGTCGGCCGAGGTGCCGACCTGCATCAGCCAGCGCGGCCCCGTGAAGGCCTCGTCGAGGCCGTACCACGGGAAGGGCGCCAGCAGGTAGCCGTCAACCGTACGCCGGGCGGAGGGGACCTGTTGTCCACCCTCCGCTGCCGGCGCCTGTGCGACTGCCCGACTTGTCGTCTCCATGTGCCCGGACGCCTCCTCGCTCTCGTCGGACCGGGTCGGCCCGCCCCCCTTCGGGCGTACTCGTCCGGTCCGCACAACAACTCGGCAGCATATCGACCCTGCTTCGGGCAACCGGGAAACCACCCGGCGCGTGGGTCGCGCGGACAACGGGTTCAGGCCGCCCACGGCGTGCGAGTGGTATGAAACGCGTCACGTTCACGACCGCCGCACGCCCGCTGACGTGCGGCTCACCGCCCTGCGTCACTCAGGTGGCGTCCGCGTCGAAGGGAGGGCGCTCGTCGTGGTCCGTGCCCTCGGGCTTCTTGGTCATGTCGACCCGATTGCCGGAGCCCGCCGCCCCCGAGGACGACGAGGCTGCCGACGAGGAGGCCGGGGAGTCGGACTCGCGGCTGTACACCGCGTCCGTGACCTCGGCCATCTCCTTCTTCAGGTCGAAGCCGTTGCGGATCTCCTTGAGCCCCAGGTCCTCGTTGTCGAGCTGCTTGCGGATGAACGTCTTGGGGTTGAGGTCCTCGAACTCGAAGTCCTTGAACTCGGGGCCGAGTTCGCTGCGGATGTCGTGCTTGGCGCTCTCCGAGAACTCACGGATCTTCCGGATCGTACGCGTCACGTCCTGGATGACCTTCGGGAGCTTGTCCGGACCGAACACGAGCACCGCCAGGACGATGATCGTCACCAGCTCAAGCGGTCCTATGTCATTGAACACCTGAAGCTCCTTGCGATGTCCTCGGTCCTCGGCCCTCGGGTGGTCGGTGCGGGTCTTCCGTGGTCCGGGCCGGGTCCACGGTACCCGGCGTACGTGTCCGACCGGTACCGTCCCGAGGTGTCCGTGTGCGTGTACACGGCGGGTTTTTCACCTTGTTTGCCATGCGTGGCAATGCCTTGGGGCCTTGCCCGTGAGGTTTCCGTCAATCGCCGCCGAACGGGGCGTTTCCCCCGGGTGGCCGTCCGGGTGGTCGCGCGGGGCGCCGGGCGAGTCACCCGCTGCTCGAGGAGCCGAGCACGAGAAACACCTTCCGCTCCAGTCCGCCGCGTTCGACGGTCAGTTCCAGGCGGTCGCCGGGACGGTGCGCGCGGATCCTGACGATCAGCTCCTCGCCGGACTGGACACGCCGGCCGTCGACCGCGGTGATGAGGTCGCCGGCCTTGATGCCGGCCTTGGCGCCGGGGCCGCCCGGGGTGACCGGGGAGCCGCCGCTGCGGCCCTTGGTGCCGACCCTGGCGCCGTCACCGGTGTAGTTCATGTCGAGGGTGACGCCGATCACCGGGTGGTCGGCCTTCCCCGAGTTGATCAGCTCCTCGGCGACGCGCTTGGCCTGGTTGACCGGAATGGCGAAGCCGAGGCCGATGGAGCCGGCCTGGCCGGTCTGCAGGTCGGAGCCGCTGTCCGCGGAGCGGATGGCGGAGTTGATGCCGACGACACGGCCCTGCGTGTCCAGGAGCGGGCCGCCGGAGTTGCCGGGGTTGATCGGGGCGTCGGTCTGCAGGGCGTCGACGTACGACACGTCGCTGCCGTCGCCCTTGTCGCCGCCCGCGGTGATGGGCCGTTCCTTGGCGCTGATGATGCCGGAGGTGACGGTGTTGGCGAGGTCGAAGGGGGCGCCGATGGCGACGACCGGGTCACCGACCTGAACGTTGTCGGAGTTGCCGAGCGGCATGGGGGTCAGGCCCCGGACGCCGTGCACCTGCACGACGGCGAGGTCGTAGCCGGTGTCCCGGCCGACGATCCTGGCCTTGGCGGTCTGGCCGCCGCTGAAGGTCACCGATATGTCGCCGCCGGAGGCGGCGGGCTCGACGACGTGGTTGTTGGTGAGGATGTGGCCCAGACGGTCGAGCACGAAGCCGGTGCCGGTGCCCTTCTCGTCGGAGCCGCTGACATGCAGGGTGACGACGCTGGGCAGCGCGCGGGCGGCAATTCCGGCGACGCTGTCCGGGGCGCGTCCGGTGGGTTCCTTTCCTGCCTGCGGCAGCTGCACGGCGCCCACCCCGCCGTTGCGTTCAATGTACGCCCCCAGGAGTCCGCCGAGCCCGCCGGACACCAGCGCGAGTGCGAGGGCCCCGCCGAGGAGGACCCGCCTGACCCGCCTGCGCCGCTGCGCCCGCGTGAGCACCCGGGCCCCGCTCTGCTGAAGGGGGGCGGGCAAGGGGGTGGCGGCCCAGGGGTCGTACCGCTGCCAGGGATCGGTAGTGGGCGGGGTGTCGGCGGTGGGGACGGAGTCGGAAGCAGGCACAGCAGGTGACGGCCCCGACGCCAGCGGGGCTGCGGGGGGCGGAACGGGGGTTGAATGCGCCGCGGGCGGCGGGACCGGGGCGGTCGGCACCGCGGGCGGCGGAACAGGAACCGACGGCACCGCAGGCGGCGGAACAGGGGTGGACTGCGCATCGGGGGGCGTCGCGGCCGTTGTGCCCGGCGAGGACGTCACCGCGGGGTGCTGCACCGGCGGGGCGGGCGCCCAGGGGCCCGGCTCGCCGTAGGGCGGGGTGTTGTACGGGTCCGGGTCGTGCAGGGGCCTGGGCGGCTCGGCGGGCGGTGCGACGGAGCCGGTGGCACCGTCCAGGGGCTCGACGGAGCCCGGCCCGGCGGCGTCCTCAAGGGCGCCGGCCGTCCCGGAGTCATTCCCGGTGCCGCCGACCACCGCACCGGGCTGCGCAAGCTCGAAGTCACCGTCGGCGGACAGCGCATCGCCGCCCGGGCGCCCCGCAGGCCGTTCGAGCTCGTAGTCGCCGTCGGCCCCGACATCGGAGCCACCGGCAGCGACATCCCCGGCCACCGATTCCGGGCCGGAACCCGGAGCGGCCGGCGCCCCCTCGGCCACCGCCGAACCGGACACGGCACCCTCGGCCACGGACGGACCCGGCACGGCACCCTCAGCCACCGCCGAACCGGACACGGCACCCTCGGCCACGGACGGACCCGGCACGGCACCCTCGGCCACCTCGGCCACGGACGGACCCGGCACGGCACCCTCGGCCACGGACGGACCCGGCACGGCACCCTCGGCCACCTCGGCCACGGACGGACCCGGCACGGCACCCTCCGCCAGGGACGGACCCGGCACGCCGGATGTGGTGCTCTCCGTCTCGGCGGGAGGGACCGGCCTGGGTCGGCTCCACCACTTCGGCCGAGTGGACTTGGTGGGCTTGCCCTCGTTCATGCTCTCCCCGCAGCTGGCCTCGGCACGGCTGTTCGGCGGATGCCGCGCGTCGTCGACTCCGCGCCCACCTGTGTCATGGGCGCAACCTCCCTGGATTCAACCAGGTTCCCGGGCCGCCGCGCAGAGGCCGGTCAGTGCGCCGTGCGCGAGGAGGCCGAGGAGGTGGAGGTGGCTGAGGAGGTGGCAGCCGGTGTGACGGCGGGAACGGGTACGGCCAGGACACCGGGCGCCGTGATCACCGGTGTCGAGGACCAGGACGTCAGGTTGATCGGTGAATTCGCCGTGAGCGGTCGTATCAGCGGGGACACCAGCGCGGCACCGGCGACCACGGGGGTGGTCAGCGTGCTCATGATGTCCTGGGTCTGCCCGGCGCCGCGGGACGGCATTCCGGGCAGCAGCGGTGCGGACAGGGCCGTCGGCGCCGCAGGGATGCCACCCGAGGACCGCTGCCCCTGTGCCAGCAGCGGGCCACCGGAACGGCGCCGCAGGGTCTCGGGGGACGTCGCCGCCCCACCGCCTGCCGTACGCGCCGGAGTGACGTTGCTGCCCCCGGTGCCGCTTCGGGTGTCCGCGCCCGCGTCGCCCGGCATGCCTGTGGTCACCCCGCCGAGGGCGATTGCGGCCAGGGACACCGCACCGGCGGCGACGAAGGCGAACCGCATCCCGCGCGAGGCCGACCGCTCACCGTCGCCGCGGCCGACGGGGTGGATCCGGAAGCCCGCGTCCGAGGAGACCGCCGTGGCATCGGCGCCGTGCGGCCCGGCGGGAACGTAGCCGAACTCGAACCGCTCGTCCCGCCGTACTCCGAAGATGCCGGACCGCCCCGGGAGCGGGCCGGAGAATCCCGCGCCGTCGAGCGGCGAGCCCCCGCCGTCCGGGTCGTCCCCGGGGAGCCCCTGGAGGCGGGCCAGGAGGCTCGCGGAGGGGGGTGGTGGGGCGGCCTCCGCGAAGACGTTCTTCAACCGTCGCTGCGCGTCGACCTCCGCCTTGCACTTCGGGCAGGTGGCCAGGTGCGCCAGGACGCGCTCACGCGTCTCATGACCGAGCTCTCCGTCCACCAGGGCGGAGAGGCGGTCTCCCAGATGCTGTTCCGCGAGGCGGCTCGCGGCCGGGTTCGGTCGTGATCCACTCACGCGCTCGCGCCCCCTCCCCCCAGTGCGGGCACGCGGGGCACGAAGGTGCGCCGCTCGGCGCGGGCCTCGGCGCGGGCCTCGGGCGATCGGTGCGCCAGGGCCTTGCGCAGCTGGGAGCGGCCGCGGTGGATGCGGGAGCGGACCGTGCCGAGCTTGACGCCCAGGGTCGCGGCGATCTCCTCGTACGACAGTCCCTCGATGTCGCACAGGACGACCGCGGCGCGGAACTCCGGGGCGAGGGTGTCCAGGGCCTGCTGGACGTCCGCGTCGAAGTGCGCGTCGTTGAAGAGCTGCTGCGGGGTGGGTTCCCTGCTGGCCAGCCGCTCGGCCGCGTCCTCGCCGAGCGCGTCGAAGCGGATGCGCTGCTTGCGGCGGACCATGTCCAGGAAGAGGTTGGTGGTGATGCGGTGCAGCCAGCCCTCGAAGGTGCCCGGGGTGTAGGTCGACAGGGAGCGGAAGACGCGGACGAAGACCTCCTGGGTGAGGTCCTCGGCGTCGTGCTGGTTGCCGGTGAGGCGGTAGGCCAGGCGGTAGACGCGGCCGCTGTGGGTGCTGACGATCTCCTCCCAGGTGGGCGGAGTCCACGCCTGCCCGTCCGCGTCGGTGGAGAAGGTCGCGGTCTGGGCGAAGCCGGCGGCGTGGCTCGGGTCAGCAGCGGTGTCGTTCACGGATTTCGGCCTGCCCGCCGATCCGAGAAAGCGCCTTAGCACTCCTCCCCGATCCACAGGCGCAGCCGCACCTCCCCTGTCGGCTCTGGTGGTGTCCAGTGGAGCCCCTACCATAGCCACCTCGCCCGTTAGCTCCGGATAAGCGGTTTTACGAGAAATTGATACGCGCTGGCACGGCTCGTACGGCTGCGTCAGCACTTGCTCGGCGTCCTGATCCATCTCATACCCCCCGTCGCGTCCCCCCACCACTCGCTCACCCCTTCAAACGACCGGTCCCATCTGCGGGTTCCCGACGCCAACGGATACAGTCACGCCCAGGCAACCATGGGGACGGGAGAGGGCCATTACCGGCAACCGGCAGACGAGCTGGGCGTTCGCCGACGCCTATGTCGCCGAGGACGACGCGCTGCGCTGGGCCCGTGACCGGGCCCGTGAGTCAGGGCTGCGCTCGGTGTCGCCCGGCGCGGGCGCCGCGCTGCGGATGCTCGCTGCCACCGTGGACGCCAAGGCGGTCGCGGAGATCGGTACCGGTACCGGCGTCTCCGGGATCCACCTGCTGCACGGCATGCGGCCAGACGGGGTGCTGACCACCGTCGACCCCGAGCCGGAGCACCAGCAGTTCGCCCGGCAGGCCTTCCGCGCGGCCGGCTTCGCCAGCAACCGCGCCCGCTTCATCCCGGGCCGCGCCCTCGACGTCCTCCCCCGTCTCGCGGACGCGGGCTACGACCTCGTCTTCTGCGACGGCGACCGGCTGGAGTTCCCCGACTATCTCGCTGAATCGTTGCGCCTGCTGCGCGCCGGAGGCCTCGTGGTGTTCGAGGGTGTCTTCGCGCACGGGCGCACGGTGGACTCCGGGCCGCAGCCCACGGAGGTGCTGCGGCTGCGGGAGCTGCTGCGCACTGTCCGGGAGAGCCCCGACCTGGTGCCGTCACTGCTGCCGGTGGGCGACGGGCTGCTGTGCGCGGTCAAGCGCTGATCCGGGCCTGCGCGCGACCCGCACCGCGGCCCCGAATCGCAGTCCGGCCGCAGCCGTGAACGGCAGCTCGGAGAACCGCTGTGAACAGCCGGGGCACGGCACGCGTATCCCTGAAAAACAGCAGGCCCCGGCACCGCGTACGATGCCGGGGCAGCTGAAAGGGTATGGTCGCTTGCGCGTCAGCCGACGACCTTCTTGAGGGCGTCGCCGAGCGCGTCGGCCTCGTCAGGGGTCAGCTCGACGACGAGTCGACCGCCGCCTTCGAGCGGAACGCGCATGACGATGCCCCGCCCCTCCTTGGTCACCTCGAGCGGGCCATCACCCGTCCGCGGCTTCATGGCCGCCATGCTCGTTCCCCTTCCTGAAACCCAGCTCATCGTCAAAGCCGACGGCCCACTGAGAGGGCACGCGATCCTTGCCCAGGACACGCGACACCGGCATCGAACACATTGCTTCCAAGCCATTATCCCGCATCTCAGGACCCGATGACCAACATCAGTCGGCATCGCTTGGGCAACGCGCGCGAGCAAAACCACTCAATTCGGCGATGGGGCTGCGATACTGCGCGACCGCGCGGACGTCCGCCGGACGGAAACGGGTCCGGATTCTTTGACGCAGGTCACATGTCCGGTCCGACCCTTCGCCGGTGATCTCCGCCATGCTGGCCTTCACACGAGGACGTACCGAGCGGTACGCCGGAGCCGCACACAGAGGGGACGCCATGGCCGACACCGTGCTGTACGAGGTGAGCGACGGGCTCGCGACGATCACGCTGAACCGCCCCGAGGCGATGAACGCGCTGAACGTGGCGACCAAGGTCGCCCTCCGGGACGCGGTCCAGGACGCGGCGTCCGACGACGGGGTACGGGCGGTGCTGCTGACCGCCGCCGGGGACCGGGCGTTCTGTGTGGGACAGGACCTCAAGGAGCACATCGGGCTGCTGGCCGCCGACCGGGAGAGCGGCTCGGGACAGACGATGAGCACCGTACGGGAGCACTACAACCCGATCGTGCGGGCGCTCGCGGAGGCACCGAAGCCCGTGGTGGCGGCGGTGAACGGGGTCGCGGCCGGGGCCGGCTTCGGCTTCGCGCTCGCGGCGGACTACCGGATCGTGGCCGACACGGCGGCCTTCAACACGTCGTTCGCCGGTGTCGCGCTCACCGCGGACTCGGGCATCTCCTGGACCCTGCCGCGGGTGGTCGGGCCGGGGCGGGCCGCCGACCTGCTGCTCTTCCCGCGGAGCATCTCCGCGCAGGACGCCTACGAGCTGGGCATCGCCAACCGGGTCGTGGCGGCGGACGGGCTGCGCGCCGAGGCCGAGAAGGTGGCGCGGGCGCTGGCGGAGGGGCCGACGGTGGCGTACGCGGCGATCAAGGAGGCCGTGGCGTACGGGCTGACGCACTCCCTGGAGGAGACGCTGGAGAAGGAGGACGAACTGCAGTCGCGGGCGGGGGGCTCGGAGGACCACGCGATCGCGGTGCGGGCGTTCGTCAACAAGGAGAAGCCGAAGTACCTGGGCCGGTAGTCGTCGCCGCAGGCAGACGTCGCGCCGTCGCGCGCAAGCAGTCGTCGCGCGGTCGATGGGGGTGCGGTCCCCTGGAGCTGCACCCCCGGACCCCCATCGGGGCTACGGGCTGTTTCTGACGGCGCAGTCCTCCAGGTGATCATTGACCAGTCCGCACGCCTGCATCAGCGCGTACGCCGTGGTCGGGCCGACGAAGCGCAGGCCCCGCTTCTTCAGCGCCTTCGACAGCGCCGTGGACTCGGGAGTGACCGCGGGGACGTCGGAGAGGGTCCTGGGGGCGGGGCGGGTGGCCGGGTCGGGGGCGTGGGACCAGATCAGGGAGTCCAGCTCGCCGGGGGACCACTCGGCCAGCACGCGCGCGTTGGCGAGGCTCGCGTCGATCTTGGCCCGGTTGCGGATGATGCCCGGGTCGGCGAGGAGACGCTCGCGGTCGGCGTCCGTGAAGGCGGCCACCGCGGAGATCTTGAAGTCGGCGAAGGCGACGCGGAAGCCGGGGCGGCGGCGCAGGATGGTGATCCAGGACAGACCGGACTGGAAGGCCTCCAGGCTGAGGCGTTCGTAGAGCGCGTCGTCGCCGTGGACCGGGCGGCCCCACTCCTCGTCGTGGTACGCCACGTACTCCGCGGCGGACAGGGCCCACGGGCAGCGCAGGGCGCCGTCCGGGCCCGCGACGGCGGCGGTCACTGTTCGTCCTCCTGCGCGGGCTTGTCCAGGCGCGCGTGGGCCGCGGCGGCCTGGGCGCCGGCCAGCGCGGACTCAAGGTCGGCGATGCGCGCGTCACGCTCGGCGAGTTCGGCTCCGAGGCGGCCGAGGGCGTCGTCCACGTCCGCCATGCGGTAGCCGCGGACGGTGAGCGGGAAGCGGAGGCTCTCCACGTCGGCCCGGCCCACCGGGCGGTCCCGCGGCAGCGGGTCCTGGAGGCGCTCGGGCGCCGCCTCCGGCAGCGGGCCGGTGCCCTCGCCGCCGCCCACCACCGCGAGGGTCACCGCGGCGACCACGACGGCGAGCGCGACGACCAGGAAGAAGAACATAACCATCGCTGGGGTCCCCACGGAGTCTGTCGTATGTGTCAGGGTCCGATCGTGCCATGCGAGGCTGACAGTCAGGGTCGCAGGCGGCCCAGGACCGGGACGGACCCGGGACGGACCCGGACGGACTAGGAGAGGTCACAGGGGATGCTCAGGCTGGGCAGGCGTGAATTCGGCGCGCACGAGCCGGTGATCATGGCGATCGTGAACCGGACCCCCGACTCCTTCTACGACCAGGGGGCGACGTTCCGTGACGAGCCGGCCCTCGCGCGCGTGGAGCAGGCGGTCGCCGAAGGGGCGGCGATCATCGACATCGGCGGCGTCAAGGCCGGCCCCGGGGAAGAGGTGACGGCCGAGGAGGAGGCGCGGCGGACCGTCGGTTTCGTGGCGGAGGTCCGGCGGCGCTTCCCGGACGTCGTGATCAGCGTGGACACCTGGCGGGCCGAGGTCGGCGAGGCGGTCTGCGAGGCCGGGGCGGACCTGCTCAACGACGCGTGGGGCGGGGTGGATCCGCGGCTCGCGGAGGTCGCGGCCCGGTACCGGGTCGGTCTGGTGTGCACGCACGCGGGAGGGGCCGAGCCACGGACGCGGCCGCATCGGGTGACGTACGACGACGTCATGGCCGACATCCTGCGGGTGACCTCGGGGCTGGCCGAGCGGGCGGTGGCGCTGGGGGTGCCGAGGGAGTCGGTGCTGATCGATCCCGGGCACGACTTCGGGAAGAACACGCGGCACAGCCTGGAGGCGACGCGGCGGCTGGGCGAGATGGTGGCGACCGGGTGGCCGGTGCTCGTGTCTCTGTCCAACAAGGACTTCGTGGGCGAGACCTTGGACATGCCGGTGAAGGAGCGCGTGCTGGGGACGCTGGCCACGACCGCGGTGTCGGCGTGGCTGGGGGCGCAGGTGTACCGGGTGCACGAGGTGGCGGAGACCCGGCAGGTGCTGGACATGGTGGCGTCCATTGCGGGACACCGGCCCCCGGCGGTCGCCCGGCGGGGCCTCGCCTAGCCAGGCCGATGCCCTGCCGTCCCAGGGGCTTCGCCCCTGGGATCCCGGCTTTCGGTCGGGCGTGGCCCGGAGGTCCGTGTCAGCGGCCCGCCTCCTTGGACATCAGGGCGACGGCCTCGTCCACGTCGTCCGTGACGTGGAACAGGGTCAGGTCGGCCTGCGTGGCCTTGCCCTGGGCGACCAGCGTGTTCTTCAGCCAGTCCACCAGGCCGCTCCAGTACTCGCTGCCGAAGAGGACGATCGGGAAGCGGGTGACCTTCTGGGTCTGGACGAGGGTCAGGGCCTCGAAGAGTTCGTCCAGGGTGCCGAGGCCTCCGGGCAGCACCACGAACCCCTGGGCGTACTTCACGAACATCATCTTGCGGACGAAGAAGTAGCGGAAGTTGAGGCCGATGTCGACATAGGGGTTCAGGCCCTGTTCGAAGGGGAGCTCGATGCCCAGGCCCACCGAGGTGCCACCGGCCTCGCACGCGCCCTTGTTCGCCGCCTCCATCGCGCCCGGCCCACCGCCCGTGATCACCGCGAAGCCCGCCTCGACCAGGCCCCGGCCCAGCCGGACCCCCGCCTCGTACTCCGGTGAGTCCACCGGCGTCCGGGCCGAGCCGAACACACTGATCGCGGGCGGGAGTTCGGCCAGGGTGCCGAAGCCCTCGATGAACTCCGACTGGATGCGCAGGACGCGCCAGGGGTCCGTGTGCACCCAGTCGGTGGGAGCGCGCTCGTCCAGCAGTCGCTGGTCCGTGGTGCCGGCCTGGACCTGCCTCCGCCGCCGGAGGACCGGCCCCAGGCGCTGTTCCTCCGGTGGCTGCTTCTTGCCCTCCGGGTTGCCGGTAGCCATGTGCGCTCCCTCCGTTTGCGGTGTTTCCGCCTCAGCGTAGATCCGCGCGGGTTACGGAGGGGGGACCTGCGCATGTCCGCCGTGGAGCGCCACGTCCCAGCCCTGCACCGGTCGGGCTCCGGTCAGCGCGTGAGCCAGGTCCTCAGGCGCTCCTCCCCCGCCAGGATCACGGCGGTCTCCACCCGTTCGTCCCGTTTGTGCGCCAGGAGCGGGTTTCCGGGACCGTAATTGACCGCCGGGACGCCCAGCGACGAGAAACGCGCCACGTCCGTCCAGCCGTACTTCGGCCGCGGGGTGCCGCCGACCGCCTCGATGAACGCCACCGCGGCCGGGTGGTTCAGGCCCGGCAGCGCTCCGCCGCTGTGGTCGTCCACGACGAACTCCGCCACCCCGCAGTCCGCGAAGACCTCGCGGACGTGGGCAATGGCCTCCTCCTTCGTACGGTCCGGGGCGTAGCGGAAGTTGACGGTCACGACGCACTCGTCGGGGATGACGTTGCCCGCCACGCCGCCCGAGATGCCCACCGCGTTGAGGCCCTCGCGGTACTCCAGGCCGTCGATCACCGGGTACCGCGGCTTGTAGTCCGCCAGCCGGTCGAGGATCGGGGCGGCCGCGTGGATGGCGTTCGAACCCATCCAGCCGCGTGCCGAGTGGGCCCGCTCCCCCTTGGTCCGCAGCAGCACCCGCAGCGTGCCCTGGCAGCCGCCCTCGACCTGGCCGTCGGAGGGCTCCAGCAGGACGGCGAAGTCGCCCCGGAGCCATTCCGGGTGTGCCTCGGCCACGTACTTGAGGCCGTTCAGCTCGGCCGCGACCTCCTCTTTGTCGTAGAAGACGAAGGTCAGGTCGCGGTTGGGAGCCGGGACCGTGGCCGCGATGCGCAGTTGCACCGCGACGCCCGACTTCATGTCGCAGGTGCCGCAGCCCCACAGGACCCCGTCCTCGTCCAGCCGCGAGGGCACGTTGTCCGCGATCGGCACGGTGTCGATGTGGCCGGCGAGGATCACGCGCTCGGAGCGGCCCAGGTTCGTGCGGGCGACGACGTTGTTGCCCAGGCGGTCGACCGTCAGGTGCGGGAGCGCGCGCAGCGCCGTCTCGATCGCGTCGGCCAGTGGCTTCTCGCTGCCGCTCTCCGAGGGGAAGTCGACGAGCTGCGCGGTGAGGCGCGCGGCGTCCAGGGTGAGGTCAAGCGTGGTATCGGCCATGGCGTCGACCCTAACGCGCCGAACCTTCCTCAGGCCGCCGCGCATTGTCCACACCGGGCTCAACCGCCCCAGCAGCCTCCAGTACCTTGTAGGCGTGCCAGAGCCGTCCCCCACCCCCAAGCGACACGGCCGCCTCCTCCGGTTCGGGGCGGCCCTCGTGGTCCTGCTCGCCGTCGCGGGCTACCTCACGGTGCAGTACCTCACCGGTGGCACGGGAGCTCCGGGCTGCAAGGTCGTCTCCGGCAAGGGCGACGGCGCGTCCTACGAGTTCACCCCGGAGCAGGCGGTGAACGCGGCGACGATCGCGGCCGTCGGCACCGGGCGCGGCATGCCCGAGCGGGCCGTGACCATCGCGCTGGCGACCGCCCTGCAGGAGTCGGGCCTGCGCAACATCCAGCACGGCGACCGGGATTCCCTGGGTCTGTTCCAGCAGCGGCCGTCACAGGGCTGGGGCACGCCGAAGGAGATCATGGACCCGACGTACGCGTCGGGCGTCTTCTACGAGCACCTGGCCAAGGTGCCCGGCTACTCGCGGCTGCCGCTCACCGTGGCCGCACAGCGCGTGCAGCGCAGCGGCTTCCCGCAGGCGTACGCCAAGCACGAGCCGGACGCCGTGCTGCTGGCCGCGGCCCTCACCGGGCGCTCCGCGGCGACGCTGACCTGCTCGGGGCGACCGGCCGCGACACGGGCCATGGGTGCGGACGCGGTGCGGGCCGCGCTCGTACGGGACTTCGGACGGGACGTGGTGCAGGAGGCCGGTGCGGAAGTCGGGGACGGCGCCTCGCCGACGCCCACGACGAGCACGGCCTCGGGCGCCGAGGAGCGGACGGTGACGCTGCCGGTGCCGGCCGACACCGGGACCGCCGGTGCCGGGCGCAGTGCCGGGCAGCGCGGCTGGCAGCTCGCGCACTGGGCGGTGGCCAATGCCACCGCGCTGCACATCCAGCGGGTCTCGTTCGCGGGGCGGGAGTGGACCGCCGGCATCACCGACAGCCGGTGGCGCGCGACCGGAGCCGACAGCTCCGGCGGGGCGGAAAGGGACTCGACCGCCGTCCGTATCGTCACCGCGCATTAGTGCGGGCTTTCACCCGGCGGGGTTATGTGCGGCATGCCGAGTCGGCCATGCGGGCAGGTATTCGCGGGGTCCCCCGGTCGGCGCCGAACCCTTGGGAAACAAGGGGCCGTAAGGATTCGGCAGTCTTTCACGCCGGGTATTGTTTGCCCGTTTTTATCCACAGCCGATAATGCGACGCATTGCCAACTCTTTACGCTGGTGCGCCGCAACCTTCGCGGGCTTCGAGCGGTAGTCACTGCGTCCGAGCCCGGTCGAGCAACTTCCGGGCAAGGCAGCACACTTCACGTTCCCTCCGTCGAAGGAGCAACATGTCCCTCCCCCTGACCCGTCGGATCGCCCGTGCCGCGCTGCTCGTCGCTGCGGGAGCGGCCGCCGGGGTCGGTGCGGCCGGCTCCGCCAGCGCGGCCACCGAGCTGCCCGCCACCCCGAACCTGAGCGGGCTGTCCGCCCTGGACGGGGCCAGCGTCGGCAACAGCGTCGACGGCACGGCGCAGCACGTCACCGGGGTCGCGGGCGACGCCGGCGGCAAGGCGGTCAAGCAGACGCTGCCGACCGCGGGCAAGACCGGTGGCAAGGTCGTGAAGAAGGCGGCGCCTGCCGCGCAGAAGGCGGCCGGGGACACGGCCGGGGTGGCCGGGGGCATCCTCGGCGACACCGCCCAGACGGCGACGCAGAACGCACTGCCGGCGGACCCGATGGCCAAGCACGGGCTGCCGACGGACTCGGTGGCCAAGCACGGACTGCCGGCGCAGAATCTGCCGGCGCAGGCTCTGCCGGTGAAGGGTCTGCCGGTGAAAGGTCTGATCGGCTGAGGCCGACCGAGGCAGCGGACGGGGTCCAGGGTGCACCTGGGCCCCGTCGGTCTGTCCGGGCACCTGCGCCTGCCGGCGCGGGGCCCGCGCCCGCGCCGGCAGGCACAGGACCCACATCCGCATCGGCAGGCGCGCGGGGCCAGGCCCGCGCCGGCAGACGCAGGGGCCAGGCCCGCGCCGGCAGACGCAGGGCCCATGCCCGCGCCGGCAGGCGCGCGGGACCCATGCCCGCGCCGACCAGCGCAAGGCCCGCGCCCGCGCCGGCAGGCACAGGACCCACGTACGCATCGGCAGGCGCAGTGCCCACGTCCGCGCCGACCAGCGCAAGGCCCGCGCCCGCGTCAGCAGGCGCAGGCCCCATGTCCGCATCGGCAGGCGCGCGGGGCCGCGGGCCGTGCGGCACGGCGGGTGCTGGGGTGGCGGGCGGCGGTTACGCCAGCCTCTCCACCGCCGCCCGGATCCGCTCGTCCGTCGCGGTCAGGGCCACGCGTACGAACTTCTCGCCCGCCTCGCCGTAGAAGTCGCCCGGAGCCACCAGGATGCCGCGTTCGGCCAGGTCGGCGACCGTGGTCCAGCAGGACTCGTCCCTCGTGGCCCACAGGTAGAGGCTGGCCTCGCTGTGCTCGATGCGGAAGCCCTGGCGGAGCAGGGCCTCGCGCAGGGCCGTGCGGCGGGCGGCGTACCGGTCCCGCTGCTCCCGGACATGGGCGTCGTCGCCCAGGGCCGCCACGACCGCCGCCTGCGTCGGCGACGACGTCATCATGCCGCCGTGCTTGCGGATCTCCAGCAGGGGCCCCAGCACGGCCGGGTCGCCGGCCAGGAAGGCGGCGCGGTAGCCGGCCAGGTTCGAGCGCTTGGAGAGGGAGTGGACGGAGACGATGCCCTCGTACGAGCCGCCGTTCACGTCGGGGTGAAGGACCGAGACCGGGTCCGCCTCCCAGCCCAGCTCGATGTAGCACTCGTCGGAGAAGACCAGGACACCGTGCTCGCGCGCCCAGGCCACGATCCGGGTCAGCTCCGCCTTGCCCAGCACGCTGCCCGTCGGGTTCGACGGGGAGTTCAGCCACAGGAGCTTCAGATTCGTGGGGTCCAGCTCCGTCGGGTCGTCGTAGACCTCGTGGTCCGCCCGGGCCAGGCGGGCGCCGACCTCGTACGTGGGGTAGGCCAGGCGCGGGTAGGCGACCTTGTCGCCGGGGCCGAGGCCCAGCTGGGTGGGGAGCCAGGCCACCAGTTCCTTGGAGCCGACGATCGGCAGCACGTGGCGGTGGGTGACGTTCCGGGCGCCAAGGCGGCGCTCGACCCAGCCGGTGATCGCGTCGCGCAGTTCGGGCGTCCCCCAGACGGTCGGGTAACCCGGGGAGTCGGCCGCGGCGATCAGAGCCTTCTGGATCAGCTCGGGGACCGGATCGACCGGGGTCCCGACGGACAGGTCGACGATTCCGTGCGGATGTGCGGCGGCCGTCCTCTTGTACGGCTCCAGCTTGTCCCAGGGAAAGGTGGGAAGCCGGTCGGAGACTGCGGACACGGGAATCAGGCTCACTTTCTGGTACGGCAAACGCCTCGGTCCCGTGCGGCCGTCGGAGCGCTCGAAGGCGATCAGGCCGTACGGGACCGAGGCGGCGCGGTGTTGCGGGCCGCTTACGGGTTACTCGCCCTGCGGCGGCAGCGCGGCGATCAGCGGGTGGTCGCGCTCGATCAGGCCCAGCTTGCTGGCACCGCCCGGCGAGCCCAGCTCGTCGAAGAACTCGACGTTCGCCTTGTAGTAGTCCTTCCACTCCTCCGGGACGTCGTCCTCGTAGAAGATCGCCTCGACCGGGCAGACCGGCTCACAGGCTCCGCAGTCGACGCATTCGTCCGGGTGGATGTACAAGGACCGCTGGCCCTCGTAGATGCAGTCGACCGGGCACTCCTCGATGCACGCCTTGTCCTTCACGTCGACACAAGGCTGCGCGATGACGTAGGTCACGCTGTCGTTCCTCCTCGATAGGGCGCTGGCGGGCCTCCACAGGCTCCGCCGCCTGGCGCGCGGGAGCGCGGCGTCGTCGATGCCCGCCCCTAGTATCTCCGTTCTTGGGCATGATCCGAACAGGAGGGGTGAACTGACCTGTGGAAATCTCTGCGACGGGGCGCCTTGAGGTCCGTATCACCGCTGCTGACGTGGGCAAACGAGTCTCCGTACGGCGCTTGAGCGAACCTGGAGCACCGGGTGAGAAGTTCACCGACACGGTGGGTGTTCTCACATCATGGAACGACGGTGTGCTGCTGATCACACAGAAGAACGGGGAGGTCGTCCAGATTCCGGAATCCTCCCTGGTCGCGGGCAAGGTGGTGCCCGCGGCCCCGGCGCGCCGCCGGGGGCCGGCCGCCTCGTACGAGGAGCTCGCGCGCGTCGCCGCACGGGCCTGGCCGCCGGTGCGGAGCGAGCGGCTGGGCGAGTGGGAGCTGAGGGCGGCCGGCGGGTTCACCCGGCGGGCCAATTCCGTCCTGCCGCTCGGCGATCCCGGGCTCCCCCTCGACGAGGCGCTGGTCGCCGTACGACGCTGGTACCGCGAACGCGGGCTGCCCGCGTACATCCAGACCGCCACCGGCGCCGAGGGCACACAGGAACTGCTGTGCGCGGAGCTGGAGCGGCGGGGCTGGGTGCGCGAGGTGACCGCGGAACTGTGGATCGGGGCACTCGCACCGGTCGCCGACCGGGCCGGGGGCTCCGGGGTCGTGCTGTCCCGCACGGCCGACGAGGCGTGGCTTGCCCGGTACCAGCGCAAGGGGGTGAGCGAGGTGGCCCTCAAGGTGCTGGCCGGCGGTCCCTCGGTGTGGTTCGCGACCGTGCCCGGTGCGCCCGGGCAGGCGCCCACCGCGATCGGGCGGTGTGTCGTCGACGGGCGGTGGGCCTCCTTCGCCGCGGTCGAGGTGGATCCCGGACAGCGTCGGCGGGGGCTGGCCACCGAGGTGATGGCCGCACTCGCCCGTCAGGCGCTCGACGAAGGCGCGTCGGCCGCCTGGCTGCAGGTCGAGACGGACAACGCCGGGGCGCGGGCGCTGTACGCCGGGATGGGCTTCGCGCCGCACCACACGTACCACCACTACCGCGAACCGGGGACGAATCCGGGGACGGAACCCGGAACCTCCGGCGCCGACCGGTAGTAGCGATCGCCGTGAAAGGGCACGAGCCAGATATGCGTCGCCCCTGTCCCCCATCGCCCGAGCGGTCCGCCGAGCTGCGCCGGCGGTTCGCCGAGGAGGCGCGCTCGGAGCGGCCCGACCTCTCGGCGCTGTGCCTGCTGGTGGGCGCGGAGGCGGACGGGACGCTGGACGAGGCGGGCATGGACGCGGCGCAGATGGAGCTGGACCGGCTGGCGGGGCAGTTGCCGTACCGGCCGGGCGACCCGCGTGCCTGGGCGCAGGCGCTGTGCGAGCTGCTCGGCGAGCGGTACGGGTTCCGCGGCTGTGCCGCGGACTACCAGCGCCTGGAGTCCTCGCTGCTGCACCGGGTGCTGCTGCGTCGGCGCGGGCTGCCCATCCTGCTGTCGGTGGTGTGGATGGAGGTCGCGCGGCGGGCGGGGGCGCCGGTGTACGGGGTGGCACTGCCCGGGCACTTCGTGATCGGCTTCGGAACGGCGGAGGAGCAGGTGCTCGCCGATCCGTTCGACGGCGGACGGGTGCTGACGGGAGCGGACGCGGAGCTGCTGGTCGTGGGGGCGACCGGCGCGCCGTTGCATCCGTCGATGCTCGTGCCCGCCGCGCCGCTGGAGGTGGTGCTGCGGATCCTGAACAACATCCGGGCGTGGGCCACGGCCCGGCCCGAGCGGTCGGACGTGGCGCTGTGGGCGGTCGAGCTGTCACTGCTGCTGCCGTCGCACCCGGCGCGGTTGCGCTACGAGCGGGCGCAGGTGCTGGTGCAGCGGGGGAACTTCGTCGAGGGGGCCGCGGAGCTCGATGCGTACGCCGAGGTCGTGGCGGAGGTGGATGTGATGACCGCCGAGCGGGTGCGGGGGATGGCGCGGGCGGCGCGGGCGCGGCTCAACTGAGGGCTGCGTTCGCCCCAGCGCCGTAGGGGTTCCGCCGGTCGGGCGGGTGCGGGGTGCGTCGTGGCTTTTCGCGCAGTTCCCCGCGCCCCTGCAGGGCAGGCTAGAGCCACCCCTTCTCGCGGGCGATCCGTACCGCTTCCGTTCGGTTGCGGACCGCGAGTTTCTGGATGGCTGTCGAGAGGTAGTTGCGCACCGTGCCCTGGGACAGGTGGAGGGCGGCGGCGAGTTCCGCGTTGGTGGAGCCGTCGGCCGCGGCGCGCAGGACCTCGCGTTCGCGGTCGGTCAGGGGGTTGGCGCCCTCGGCCAGGGCCGCGGCGGCCAGGGTGGGGTCGATGACCCGCTCGCCCGCGAGGACCTTGCGCACCGCTTCGGCGAGTTGGGCGGCCGGGGCGTCCTTGACCAGGAAGGCGTCGGCGCCCGCCTCCATGGCGCTGCGCAGGTAGCCGGGGCGGCCGAAGGTGGTCAGGACGACCAGCTTGACGGCGGGCACCTCCTTGCGGAGCCGCGCGGCCGCCTCGATGCCGGTACAGCCGGGCATCTCGATGTCCAGCAGGGCCACGTCCACGCCGTGCGCGCGTGCCGCCGCCAGCACCTCGTCCCCGCGTGCCACTTGGGCGACGACCTCGATGTCGTCCTCGAGGCCGAGCAGGGCTGCCAGTGCCTCACGGACCATCGACTGGTCCTCGGCGAGGAGGACCTTGATCGTGCTGCTCATGCCCGGGATCCTATGTGGACCGGGACACCGGTTGGGACGCGGGCGACGAGACGGAAGCCCTGCCCGGCCCGGCCGGCCTCCAGCATTCCGCCCGCCTTCTCGAGGCGTTCGGTCAGGCCGGTCAGGCCGTTGCCGGGTGCGCTGCCGGAGCCGCCCGAGCCGTTGTCCTCCACGGACAGTTCCAGCACCGGCCCGTCCAGGGTCTGGCGGCGCACCACCTCCACGACGCAGCGCCGGGCGCCGCTGTGCCGTACGACGTTGGTGACCGCCTCGCGCAGCGCCCAGGCCAGGGCGGACTCGCTCTCCTGCGGGATGCCGGTGAGGTCGGGTTCGGTGGGCAGTTCGGCGGTGACCCCGGCGGCCGTCAGGGCGACCTGGGCACCGGCGAGTTCGGCGGACAGGCGGGGGCGGCGGTAGCCGGTGACGGCCTCGCGCACGTCGACGAGGGCCTGACGGCTGACCTGTTCGATGTCGGCGACCTGCTGGGCGGCCTTGTCGGGATGGCCGGGGAGCATCCGGCCGGCCAGCTCGCTCTTCAGGGTGATCAGGGAGAGCGAGTGGCCGAGGAGGTCGTGCAGGTCACGGGCCAGGCGCAGCCGCTCCTCGTTGGCGGCGAGCTGGGCCACGGTGGCCCGGGCCTGGCGCAACTCCACCGTGGTCCGCACCAGTTGGCCCACGCCGGTCATCGCGAAGCCGATCAGCACCACCAGCAGGAACAGGCTCTTCGCCTCCTCCACGTCGGTGCGCAGGCCGACCAGCATCAGCACGGCGCCGGTCGCCGGGACCGCCCAGTACGCCGCCCGGACCGGCAGGGTCGCCCCGCAGGCGACGGAGACGTAGCAGAAGAGGCCGAGCCAGGCCGGTCCCAGCGTGAGGCACAGGACGACGGCCAGTACCCCGAGGAAGGCGACCAGGACGGCGATCACGGGTCCCGGGAACGGCCTGCCCATGTTCCTGAAGACCAGCGCCAGGTAGGCCCCGACGAAGACCGCCAGGCCCACCGAGCCGGCCGCCGTGCCCGCGGGCGTGTGGCGGCCGGCGACCAGGTCGTGGACCGGGGCGCTGAGGAAGACCAGCCACACACCGATCCAGATCAGCTTGCGCAGCAGTTCCCGCCGGTTGCTCGGGGGCTGCCCCATGCGCATCAGGTGCTGGGGGTCTTCCGACTCGTCCTCGGTCATGGTGCTCACGCCTTCAGCGTGTCCTTCCGGTACAGCCAGGCCGCGCCGCCCGCGAACAGGGCGAAGAAGACGGCGAGGATGGCGATGTCCTTGGCGTGCGGGGCCTGGCTCTGTTCGATGGCCTGCCCGAGAGCAGCGTACGCGTGCGTGGGGAGCCACTTGGCGATGTTCTGCAGCCACTGCGGGAAGGTGGTCGCAGGCATCCACAGGCCGCCGAGCATCGACAGGCCGAAGTAGATGATCATCGTGATGGGGCGGACCGCGTCGCCGGTGGCGAGGTAGCCGATGGCGACGCCGAGTGCGGCGAAGACGAGGCTGCCGGCCCAGATCGCCCCGGTGAGGGCGAGCCACTGCCAGGCGTCCAGTCGTACGTGCTTCACGGCCGCGGCGACGACGAAGACGATGACGATCGACGGCAGACTGACCACGGCGGCGCTGGCGGTCTTGGCGAGGACGTAGCCGCGGCCCGGCAGGGTGGTCAGGCGCAGCTGCCGTACCCAGCCGCTCTCGCGCTCCTTGGCGATGCGCTCGCTGTTGCCCATGAGCACGGCGGTCAGGGCGCCGAAGGAGGCCATGGAGACCATCATGTACGTCGGGATGGTCAGACCGGTGCCGTCGACCTTGGTGACGCTGTCGGCCTTGCCGGCGATGAGCAGGAACAGGACCGAGGGGTAGAGCACGGAGAAGATCAGGAACTTGCGGTTGCGCAGGGCGCGGGCGAGTTCGAGCTTGATCAGGCTGTTCACGACTGCTTGGCCTCCTCGGCCTCGGTGATGGCGACGAAGGCCTGCTCCAGGCCGAGCCCGGCGACTTCCAGGTTGCGGGGGTAGACGCCGAGCCCGTAGAGGGCGTGGACGGTCGCGTCGGCGTCGGCGGACTGGATGCGGACGGTCTGGCCGGAGACGTCGATCGAGCTCAGGAAGGGCAGGCCGCGCAGGGCGGTCTCGTCGATCCTGCCCTCCAGGTCGAAGCGGACGCTGCGGGCGCCCGCCTTCGCCTTGATCTCGGCGGCCGTGCCGTCGGCCAGCAGCCGGCCCCGGTGCAGCACCAGCACGCGGTCGGCGATGGCGTCGGCCTCTTCCAGGTAGTGCGTGGCGAACAGCACCGTACGTCCCTGGTCGGCCTGTTCGCGCATGGTGGCCCAGAAGGCCTGGCGGGCGGAGACGTCCATGCCGGTGGTCGGCTCGTCCAGGACGATCAGGTCGCTGTCGCCGGCGGTGGCGAGGGCGAAGCGGACGCGCTGGGCCTGGCCGCCGGAGAGCTTGTTGACCTTGCGGTCGGCGATCTGGGAGATGCCGGCCCGGGCCAGCACGTCGGTGACCTTGTACCGCTTGGGGTGCAGGTCGCAGGCGAGCCGCACCAGCTCGGCGACGGAGACGTCCTCCATCAGCCCGCCGCTCTGCAGCATCGCGCCCACGCGGCCGGCGACGATCGCCTCGCGCGGGCTGGTGCCGAAGACGCCGACCGTGCCGCTGTCGGCCTGCTTGAGGCCGAGCAGCAGGTCGAGGGTGGTGGACTTGCCGGCGCCGTTCGGTCCCAGCAGGGCCACGGTCTCCCCCGGGTGCAGGGCGAGCGTCAGCCCGTCCACGGCCCGTACGTTTCCGTAGCTCTTGGTCACCTGGTCGAACCCCACCACCGTGGTCGCGGTGGTGGTCTCCGCTGTCGTTGTCATGACCCCCATCCTGGCCGCGCGGCCGGGATGCCCGGCAGTGTCGGCGGTCCCGACTGCCGGATGACAGATGTCATATGCGCGACATGACACGCGAGAGGCCGGCCGGTACGGCACCGGCCGGCCTCTCGTGTGCGGTGTTACTGGCTTGGGTTGTCTGCGCCGATGACGCCCACGCGGTTGGTGGTGCTCTTCAGGGCCGTACGCAGGGCGTCGATCACGTCGGTGACCGTGACGGCGGTCTTCTGGCCGGTGCCCCGGGTGAGGAGCACGCCGTCGAAGGTGCTGCCGTAGAGCTCCTTGAGGGCCGCCTGGTTGTAGTACTCGACGAGTTTGCCGTCAATGGCCTTGACGCCGAGGAACTTCCACAGCGACTTCTGCGGGCTGAACGCCACCGAGTGCAGCCCGTCGGCGGTCTTCACCGTGACCTTCCCGGACATCGCCGGTTCGGCGAACGTCTTCATCATCCGGTCGACCTCCGCGTTGGAGACCGTCGGCTGACGGGTGGTGGTGGGCAGGCTCACCGGTCCGGCCGTGCCCGTCTCCACCTCGGTGCGGTACGCCTGCTGGACCGTCTTGACGGACTGGGCGACGTCGATGCCCTTGCCCGTCCTGCCGTAGACGGCGACGGCCTTGCCGGGCTGGAACTTGATGGTGCCGTCGGACGTCGAACCGCCGCCCGGGACGTTCTGCAGGGCGACCTGCAATTTCTCCTCGTCGGTCGGCATGACCGGGTCGACCGCCCGGTGGTTGCCGAACAGCGAGCCGATCACGGAGATCGGGTTGTAGTCGCTCTTCGCCGCCGCGCTGGCCGTCTGCTGGGTGTCGAACTGGAGCCCGGCCTGGTTCGGCTTGAGTGTGACGGTCCTGCCCTCGACCGACAGCTTCAGCGGCGCGTTCACCCGGCCGCCGAAGGCGTCGTCGAGCTTCTTGACCGCGTCGTCGCGGGTGCCGCCGCCGATGTCGACACCGAGCACCGTGGTGCCCTTGGGCACGTCGGAGTGGTTCATCAGCAGCCCGGCGCCGTAGGCGACACCGGCGACGATGATCACGCCGCCGCCGAGCAGGGGCAGCTTGCCGCGGCCCTTCTTTTTCTTCGGCGCCCGGGCGGCCGCGGTGCCGCTCTTCGGGGTCGGCTCGGGCAGCTTCGGGGGTGTGTGCGGCACCGGCCCGTCGGTGCCGGCGCCCGCCCCGAACGGCGAGTTGGTGCCGGACGGGATGACGGGGATGCCGCTTGTGACGGTGTGCCCGGAGATGTTGTCCGGACGGGCGCCGTAGCCGGGCGTGCCCGGCTCGGGGGCCGGCTGCTGCGGGGTCAGGACCGCGGTGTCGTCGCTCATGCCGCCGGGACGTGCGGTGGGCGCACCGGGAGCCCCGCCCGGGCCGCTCGCGGCCGCGCCGCCGACGGGCGGCAGCAGCGGCCCGTCGCCGGTGACGGGACCGCCGGTCGGTCCCGCGGGTCCCTGCGGGCCGCCCGGACCGCCGTGGGCCCCCGGCCCGTTGAAGCCGCTGGGACCGCTGGGGCCGCCCTGACCGCCGTAGCCGCGCTGGTCGTTCTGGCCGGCCCGGCCGTGTCCGCTCTCCGAGAAGTACGGCAGGTCGTCGCGGCGCGGCTCGCCACCGGAGCGCGAGTCGTCGGCACCCGGGCCGTCGGAACGCGACCGGCCGGAACGCGGGCCCGCCGCCAGCGCCTCGGTGACGTCGAAGGAGCCGGTGCCGCCGCCGTGGCCCGGGGCGACCGGGCCGCCGGTGGCACCGGGCAGCCCGGCGCCGTTGGTCGAGCCCGTCCGGGCGCCGCCCGGCACGTTCATGGCGCCGAGCACGCCTCCGGGGCGGCCGGCGCCCGGACGGGTACCGCCGGAAGCGCCCGTGCCGGAGGAGCCCGGGCCCAGGGAGCCGGAACCGGCACCCGAGCCGGCCGCAGGTGTGCCCGAAGCGCCGGGCAGCCCGGCGCCGTTGGTGGAGCCGCCGCCCTGGCCGCCCTGGCCCGGCGTCGACTTGCGCGGCGCGAACCAGTCGCTGGTCGGCTTCTCCTCGGCGGGTGCCGCGGGCTCGGCGGGCGGCTCGACGGTGCCGGTGGAGCCGGTGGCGGCCGGCGCCTGCCGGTCGCCGCCGTCCTCACCCGCGCCCTCGGCGTCCGTCACGGGTTTGCGCACGACGACCGGCGGAATCGGCCGGGATCCCGGGATGTTGATCCGGATCCGGGTCGTCAGCGTGGTCTCGGTCTTGCGTTCCTCCGGCTGCGTGGCCGAACGCCCGGCGTCCGTACCGCCGTCGGAGACCGCCGGGATGCCGTACGGCGGGGTCCCCGAGGGGTAAGCGGCTCCGCCGCGCCCGTTGGGCCCGGAGGACGGAGTGTCAGTTTCACGACTCAAGGCAGGTTCTCCCGGTTGGCTCCGCCGCCCGACACGACCTCAGACGGTGGGGTTCCCCCCGGCGCTCGAGCAGAGCCGAGAGCCAGGGGGAGGCTCGGCGGCGCGCACCACCATACTGGCCGTATCCGGCGCGTATCCCAGGACCGCTGGGGAAAACCGCACCGGACCCGCACGCGCAAGGTGGGCAGAAGTGGTACGTCACTTGCCAAGTCGGGCGTCGTCGCCACCGGGTCGCCGCCCCGCACCCAGGGTGGCGCAGATCACAGCGACGGCCATGCCGCCGAGCAGGAAGAGATAGGAGCCGCCGGCGGCGGCGAAGAGGAAGTCCCCTTCGGGGCGGCTGGCGGTGAGCAGGACGACGGCGATCACCCACCCGGCGGCGGGCGCCACGGCCCCGCCCCGGCTGCCGGCCGCCCGGGCGCCGCCCAGGAAGAGCCCGGCGGCACCCGCGAGGGCGAGCAGCAGCCCGCCGGGGAACCACGCGCCCTGCACCAGCGCCCCGGCGACGGCGACCGCGGCACCGAGCACGAAGAGCGCGAAGTAGCCGGCGACGCGCCCGGCGGAGGGCGGCTTCAGCGGCTGGGCCACCAGGGGGCCGCGCTCTGCCGGGCTCACGGCGCCGCTCCGGTTCCGGCGAACAGGTCGGTCTCCTTCTCCCGGGGCTTCCCGGGCTCCCCGGGCACGCCGGACTCCCCGGCGCGTGCTCCGCGCACCAGCTCGTAGTACTCGGTGGTGAAGACCGGCTGTGCCAGCTCGTTGGAGAGCGCGAAGTACGATCCGGCGATCTCGATCTGCGTGGCGTGCGCGCGCATCGCGGCGGCCTTGGCGGCGGCGTGGGCGGTGCCGTCGATCTCGGTGGTGACGCGCTCGTCGTCCACCACGCCGGGGACGTCGTCGACGGCGGCCGCCTTGGCGAAGGGCAGGCCGGGCAGCTCGTCCTGGAGCCGGGCGAAGGCGGCCTCGGCGACGGAACGCGGCATGCGGTTCCAGTAGACCTTGGCGATGGGCCAGGGCTCGCCGAGGTCGGGGCGGACGGCGGCGTCGGCGGCCAGGTCGACGGCGCGCATCGCGATGCGGTGGGCCTGGACGTGGTCGGGGTGGCCGTAGCCGCCGTGGTCGTCGTAGGTGACGAGGACCTGCGGGCGTACCTCCCGGATCACGGCGACGAGGTGCTCGGCGGCCGTGCCGGCGTCGGCCTGCCACAGGCAGTCCGGGTCGTCGTTGTCGGGCAGGCCCATCATCCCGGAGTCGTGGTAGCGACCGGCTCCCCCGAGGAGGCGGAAGTCCTCGACCCCCAGCTCGCGCATCGCGGCGGCGAGCTCCTGCCGGCGATGGGCGCCGAGCGCGGCTCCGGTCAGGTGACGCAGCTCGGGCGGGATGACCTCGCCCCGCTCACCGAGGGTGCAGGTGACCAGGGTCACCCGGGCGCCCTCGGCCGCGTACCGGGCCATGGTCGCGCCGTTGTTGATCGACTCGTCGTCCGGGTGCGCGTGCACCAGGAGCAGACGCCGGTCGGGCAGTTCCGTCATGGGTCCCACCCTACGAGGAGCCGGGCCCGCATCCGGCACGTCCGCAACTCCCTCCCGGACGAGTTCAGGCTTCGGGGTCCTGAGCTCTCTCGTCCCGGTATCGCGGAAGACCGTCCGTCGGAATCGTCCAGTCGGCAATGGTGACGTCCTCGCCGTAGACGAAGTCCTTGCGGGTGGCGTAGCGGGGGCCGTCGGGGGTGGGGTGGATCTCCGTGAAGACGGCGCCGGTGCCGGTGCGGGGGTCGAAGACCGCGTAGGCCGGGACACCGATCAGCGGGTAGTCGCGCGTCTTGCCCACCCAGTCGTTGTCCGGGTTGGAACGGGAGACGACCTCGATGGCCGCGATCAGCGTGTGCGGGTCGAAGCTGCCCGGCACCTCCATGTCCGCCAAGGCGATCACCATCACGTCGGGGCGGCGCATGATGCCCTCGGACTCGTCTTCGACGTCGGGCTCCCCGGTGTGAGCGACGATCTCCTCCGGCATCACCTTTTCGAGGCGCTTGCGCAGGTGCAGAGTGGTCAGCTCGTGCGGACCGATGGGCGCCATCATGTCGTGGACGATCCCCTTCTTGGTGATCTCGAACTTGCCCGGACAGGTGTCGGTGTCGTCCATCGACCGGACGACGTCCCGCATGGCCCGGTAGATGTGCGAGGCGCCCTGGCGCGCGTCGTCCGGTGCGATGGTCATGGGGCTCGCTCCTCGTCTGTGCCCAGGGGCAAGGATCGTCGCTCTCATGCTAGGCGGCCTCCGGAAGGTCGGTTCGGCAGTCGCGGCAGCGACCGGGTTCGGGCGCGCGGAAGGCGCGGTCGCAGCCGTCGCAGGGCTGGAGCGGGTGCCGCACGGGCGGCGGGGCGGCGGGTGCGCGGAAGGGTGGTGGGGGCGGCAGCTGGGTGCTGAGGCGGTGGGCCAGGAGGGCGGCGGGCCGCCGTAGTCCCCCAGGGGGGAGGTCGGCGGTCAGTGCGTGGCGTACGGCCGCGGGTCCGGCCTCACGCTCCAGCCAGGCGGCGACGCCTGGGGCCAGGTGTGTGGTGTCGCACGTGGAGAGGAGCAGCCGGGAGTCGTGACGGCGCGGGTCCGCGAGGAGGTCGGTGGCGGACTGGAGGAGTGCGGGGGCAGCGTACGCGGGGCGGGGTACGGCCGGGAGGGGCTTGCGGGGTGCGCCGGGCGCGGGCTTCTCCGGGGTCGCCGCGCGGCGAGCGGCAGCGGAGCATTCGGGCCCGGCCTCGCGGCGGTGTCCGGGTGCGTTCAACGGCCGTCCGACCTCCGATCCGAAACAGGGGCGGATCCTCGAACTGCGTTATGGCACCATCCGGGCGCAGGCTCTCCCGCCTGGGGAGTCATTGGCCCTCATCGAGCAACTGCTGGGAGAGACATGATCCGCAAGGCCTCCGCCGGTGTCACCCACGAACTGGCTTGGTTCAAGAGCAGTTACAGCGACGGCCCTGAGGGCGACTCCTGCGTAGAGATCGCCCCCACCCCCACCACCATCCACGTCCGCGACTCCAAGAACCCCGCCGGTCCCCGGCTCGTGCTGACGCCGGAGGCCTGGGGCGCCTTCGTGCCGTACGCCAAGCGCTGACGTTCGTTCAGGGCCCCCGTCAAGGCCGGTAATCTTTACCGATCTTCACATGGGGGGTTTGGTGGGAACGAAAGCGACCGTTGCGAAGGCTGCGCTGGTCTGCCTGGCGATGGGTGTCTCCGTGGCCGGCTGCGCGAACGACACCACCGCGGAGAAACCCTCCGCCGGACAACTGCTCGACAACGCGAACCACACGATGAGTGCGCTCAGGTCGGTGACCATCGACACGCACACCGGCGCGACCGCCATGGACGGCTACTACAACCATGTGACGACCGACCTCAAGAGCACGTGTGCGTCCACGACGACCTGGAGCACGGGCGGCGCCCGCTTCGACCAGATCCGGATCGGCGGGACGGACTACATCCGCCCGAACCGCGCCTATCTCGAACTGGCGGGCAAGAAGATGGCCGGTACGAAGGAACAGAGCCGCTGGATCAGGACCCCGGCCGACGAAGCCGACGAGAAGGACGGAGTCACCGACTGCAAGTGGCCCTTCGCGTCCTTCGGTACGGCGACGAAGGGCGAACCGACGAAGGTCGACGGCAGCCCGGCGATTCCGTTGGTGGTGACCGACAAGGCGGACGAGGGGGGCTCCTACACCTTCTACGTCGCCACCGAGGGCAAGCCGTACATCCTCAAGGTCGACTACAAGAGCGCCGCGCGTCGGAGCACCACCTCGTTCAGCGCCTTCGACAAGCCGTTGGAGGTGCGGCCTCCGGCCAGGGCCGACGTGTTGGACGGGAGCGCCGCCGGACACTGAGTCCGGCGCCCGCCGGCGCTGTCGGGCGCGGCGTCAGAACTTGATGCTGCCGATCATCCCCGCGATGTTCGTGGTCAGCTGGTGGATCGTGGGAGCGACCGTGGAGGAGGCCAGGTAGAACCCCAGGAGCATGCACACGATCGCGTGCCCGGCCTTCAGCCCGGACTTCCTGATCAGCAGGACGACGATGATCGCCAGCAGCACCACCGCCGAAATCGAGAGTGCCACGGCGGCTCACCTCCAAAGATCCCAGGACGCGGGGGTGTCGGGGGTCGGACGACGGGGGCAGATGATTCCACACGGATGAATCAACACAACGGGCAGCAGGTTCTTACCCACTATGCGCTATTGATCATAACTATCCGTACGTGCGCATCGGTCGGCGCACTGCCGCACAAGGGGGCGCATGGCCAATATGGTCGGGGCATGACGACCGAGCCTGTCTCCTTCCCCCGCCGGCACGCACGGACGCAGCGGTTCACGCTCGGCGCGCCGCGCGCGTTCACCGTGGCTCCCGACGCGTCCCGTGTCGCGTTCCTGCGCTCGAACTCCGGCACGGACCGGGCGAATGCGCTCTGGGTCCTCGACCTCGAAGACGGCCGGGAGCGCGTGGCCGCCGACCCGCGCGCCCTCCTCGGCGGCGCCTCGGAGCACCTCCCGCCCGAGGAGCGGGCGCGCCGTGAGCGCAGCCGCGAGGGCGGTGCCGGGATCGTGGGCTACGCCACCGACGCGGCCGTCGAGTTGGCGGCCTTCGCCTTGTCGGGGCGGCTTTTCGCGGCGGAACTGAGGGCCGGGACGGCCCGCGAACTCCCGGTCCCCGGGCCGGTGATCGACCCGCGCCCCGCCCCGGACGGACGGCACGTGGCCTATGTCACGCAGGGTGGGCTGCGGGTGGTGGGCGCCGAGGGCGACGGCGACCGGGCGCTGGCGGAGCCGGAGTCGGACCAGGTGTCCTACGGGCTGGCCGAGTTCGTCGCGGCCGAGGAGATGGACCGGTCGCGGGGCTTTTGGTGGTCGCCGGATTCGGACCGGCTGCTGGTGGCGCGCGTGGACGAAACGCCGGTCGAGCGGTGGTGGATCTCCGATCCGGCGCATCCGGAGCGCGAGCCGCAGCGGGTCGCGTACCCGGCGGCGGGCACCGGCAACGCGGACGTACGGCTGTTCGTGATCGGCCTCGACGGGATGCGCACGGAGGTTTCCTGGGACCGCGCCCGCTACCCGTATCTGGCACGAGTGCACTGGTCAGCGGCGGGTGCGCCGCTGCTGCTCGTGCAGGCCCGGGACCAGCGCAGCCAGCTGTACCTGGCCGTGGAGCCAAAGTCGGGTGCGACCCGGATGGTGCACGCCGACGAAGATCCAACATGGCTTGAACTTTTCCCTGGGGCGCCCTGCTGGACCCCGTCCGGACAGCTGGTGCGGATCGCGGACGAGGGCGGCGCGCGGGTGCTGGCGGTCGGCGAACGCCCGCTGACCGGGCCGCAGTTGCACGTCCGCGCGGTGCTCGACGTCTCGGCCGAGGACACGCTGGTCTCCGCCTCGGCGGGCGAGGAGGCGGCCGACCCGGAGACCGGCGAGGTGCACGTCTACCGGGTCAACGAACTGGGCGTGGAGCGCGTCTCGCAGGAACCCGGCGTGCACTCGGCCGTGCGCGCCGGGGGCGTGACCGTGCTGGTCTCCGCCGGCCTCGACCGTCCGGGCGCCCGGGTGCAGGTGCTGCGCGGAGGCGCACCGGTGGCAGCCATCCCCTCTTACGCAGAAGATCCCGGTTTGTCCCCGCGCGTGACGCTCACCCAGGGGGGCGCACGACGAATCCCGTGCGCCGTGCTTATGCCTACGGACTACCCCGGTGACACTCCTCTCCCGGTCCTCATGGACCCCTACGGTGGTCCGCACGGCTCCCGTGTGGTGGCCGCGCACAACGCGCATCTGACCTCGCAGTGGTTCGCCGACCAGGGCTTCGCGGTGGTGGTCGCCGACGGCCGCGGCACTCCCGGCCGCTCCCCCGCCTGGGAGAAGGCGGTCCACCACGACTTCACCGTCAGCCTCGACGACCAGATCGAGGCGCTGCGGGACCTCGCCAGGACCTACCCGCTGGACCTGTCCCGGGTGGCGATCCGCGGCTGGTCCTACGGCGGCTATCTGGCGGCCCTGGCCGTGCTGCGCCGCCCGGACGTCTTCCACGCGGGCATCGCGGGCGCCCCGGTCGGCGACTGGCGGCTGTACGACACCCACTACACCGAGCGGTACCTGGGCGACCCGGCCGCCGAGCCGGAGTCGTACGCGAGGAGTTCCCTCGTCACCGACGAGGGGCTGTCCCTCCCGGCCGGCCCGCACCGCCCGCTGATGATCGTGCACGGCCTCGCCGATGACAACGTCGTGGTCGCCCACGCCCTGCGCCTGTCCTCCGCCCTGCTCGCCGCCGGCCGCCCGCACGAGGTGCTGCCGCTGTCCGGGGTCACCCACATGACCCCGCAGGAGCAGGTCGCGGAGAACCTGCTGCTGCTCCAGGTGGAGTTCCTCAAACGCTCACTGGGACTCGGCTGAGCCCGCGCACGGCAACGAGCCGGGGCGACATTCGTCGCCCCGGCTCGTCCACGGCACCCGCACGGCCGTACGCTGTTCAGCCTGGCGCGTCCGTATATCGGTACCGCTTCGGCCGAGTTGCCTGTTTGTTAACGCAGTTGCTCCGCATTTGCCTGGCTACGGCAGGCCGCTGTTGTGCTCCTCGGGGGGCACCACCTGCTTCTCCTCCGCGAAGTGGCACGCCGAGTCGTGCGCCGCGGGCCCGGTGGTGAACCGGAACTCGGCCGGCACCGCCAGCGCCGGCACCTCCAGCGCGCACCGCTCCCGCGCCTTCCAGCAGCGGGTGCGGAAGCGGCACCCGGAGGGGATGTTGGTCGGGGACGGCACGTCCCCCGAGAGGATGATCCGCTCCCGGCGCTCCCGGGCCTCCGGGTCGGGCACGGGCACGGCGGACAGCAGTGCCTGGGTGTAGGGGTGCGTGGGATGGTCGTAGATCTCGGTGCCGGTGCCGGTCTCCACGATCCGCCCGAGGTACATGACCCCCACCCGGTCGGAGATGTGCCGCACGATCGACAGGTCGTGGGCGATGAAGACGTAGCTCAGCTCGAACTCCGACTGCAGCCGCTCCATCAGGTTGATCACCTGTGCCTGCACCGACACGTCCAGCGCGGACACCGGCTCGTCGGCGACGATGATCTCGGGGCGCAGGGCGAGCCCGCGGGCGATGCCGATGCGCTGGCGCTGCCCGCCGGAGAACTGGTGCGGGTAGCGGTTGACGTACTCCGGGTCGAGGCCGACCACGTCCAGCAGTTCCCGCACCCTGCGGCGTCTGTCGCCCTTCGGGGCCACCTCCGGGTGGATCTCGTACGGCTCGCCGACGATGTCGCCCACCGTCATACGCGGGTTGAGCGAGGTGTACGGGTCCTGGAACACCATCTGGATGTTGCGCCGCACCGCCTTCAGCGCCCTGCCGGACAGGTTGGTGATGTCCTCACCCTTGAACCTGATGACGCCCGCCGTCGGCCGCTCCAGGTGGCACAGCAGCTTGGCGACGGTGGACTTGCCGCAGCCGGACTCCCCGACGATGCCCAGGGTTTCGCCCCGGTCGAGGGTGAAGTCGACGCCGTCGACCGCCTTCACCGACCCGATCTGCTTCTTGAACAGGATCCCCCGGGTCAGCGGGTAGTGCTTGACGAGCCCGCTCACCTCCAGGATCGGCTCAGCCATCGAGGCACTCCCTCCAGAAGTGGCAGGCGCTGCCGCGACTGTCGGAGACGTCGTACAAGGGCGGTACGTCCGTGCGGCACACGTCCCGGGCCATCGGACAGCGCGGGTGGAAGGCGCAGCCCGGCGGGATGTGCACGAGGTTGGGCGGCAGACCCTTGATGGCGTAGAGCTCCCGGCCCCTCAGGTGCAGGCGCGGGATCGACTCCAGCAGGCCGCGCGTGTACGGGTGCGCGGGCCGCTTGTAGATGTCGTGGACCGGCGCCGACTCCACGATCCGGCCCGCGTACATGACCGCGATCCGGTCGGCGACGTCGGCGACGACGCCGAGGTCGTGCGTGATGAGGACCAGGCCCATGCGGTACTCGCGCTGAAGGTCCGCGAGCAGGTCCATGACCTGGGCCTGGACCGTGACGTCGAGGGCGGTGGTGGGCTCGTCGGCGATGATGAGCGCCGGTTCCAGCGCCATCGCCATGGCGATCATGATGCGCTGGCGCATACCGCCGGAGAACTGGTGCGGATAGTCGCGCACCCGCTGGGCGGCGGCCGGGATGCGCACCCGGTCCATCAGCTCGACGGCCCTGGCCCGCGCGTCCCGGCGCGACATGCCCCGGTGCACGACGAACATCTCGCCGAGCTGGTCGCCGACGCTCAGCACGGGGTTGAGGGCGGACAGCGCGTCCTGGAAGATCATCGCCATCCCGGCGCCCCGGATCCCGCGCCGCTCCTCCTCCTTCAGCTTCAGCAGGTCCCGGCCCTGGAAGAGGATCTCGCCGCCGGTGATCCTGCCGGGGGGCGTGTCCAGGATGCCCATGACCGCCTGCGCGGTGACGGACTTGCCGGAGCCGGACTCCCCCAGGACGGCGAGCGTCTCTCCGGCGTCTACCTGGCAGGTGACGCCGTTGACGGCGTGGGCGACCCCGTCCCGGGTCCGGAACTCCACGTACAGGTCGCGCACTTCGAGCAGCACGGCGGTTCACCTCAGCTTCGGGTCGAGGGCGTCGCGCACCGCGTCGCCGAGCATGATGAAGGCCAGGACCGTGACGGCGAGCGCGCCCGCGGGCCACAGCAGCGCGTGCGGGGCGTTGCGGACGTAGGGCGAGGCGGCGGAGATGTCGATCCCCCAGGACACGCTCGGCGGCTTCAGTCCGACACCGAGGTACGACAGGGTCGCCTCCAGCGCGATGTACGTGCCGAGCGCGATGGTCGCCACGACGATCACCGGTGCCACCGCGTTGGGCGCGATGTGCCGCAGCAGGATGCGGGAGTTGGAGGCGCCCAGGGCCCGGGCGGCCTGGACGTAGTCGTTCTGCCGGGCGGTGATGACCGAACCGCGGGCGATGCGGGAGATCTGCGGCCAGCCGAGCAGCACGATGAACCCGATGACCGGCCAGACGGTGTTGCTGGGCACCACCGACAGCAGGACCAGACCGCCGAGGACGACCGGGATGGCGAAGAAGATGTCGGTGGTCCGGGACAGCAGGGAGTCCGACAACCCGCCGAAGAATCCGGCCAGGGCTCCAAGGACCGAGCCGAGCAGGGCGACGCCGAGGGTGGCGCAGACGCCGACGGTCACGGACGTACGGGCGCCGTAGACGGTGCGCGTGTAGACGTCGCAGCCCTGGCCGTCGAAGCCGAACGGGTGGCCGGGCTGGGGGCCCTCCTGGGACTTGGCGAGGTCGCACTGCAGGGGGTTTCCGGAGGCGATCAGGGACGGCCAGACCGAGATGACGACCAGGAAGCAGATCACCAGCGCCGAGACGACGAAGACGGGGTTGCGGCGCAGGTCTCGCCAGGCGTCGGACCACAGGCTGCGGGGCTTGCCCGCCGGACCCGTGCCCTCCGGGCCGCCCGGGGTCCGTTCCAGAGTCGTCGCCTCGCTCGCCGCGAGGTCCATCGCACCGCCCATTCCGGTCCCGGCGATGGCGCCTTCGGGCTCGTACGGCGGCTGCTCAGGCATAGCGGATCCTCGGGTCGAGTACGGCGTAGAGGAGGTCGACGAGCAGGTTGGCGACCAGGAAGACCAGCACGAGGATCGTCACGAAGCCCACCACGGTCTGCGTGTTCTGGCGGAGGATGCCCTGGTAGAGCTGGTAGCCGACACCGTGGATGTTGAAGATGCGCTCGGTGACGATGGCGCCGCCCATCAGGGCGCCGATGTCCGTGCCGATGAAGGTGACCACGGGGATGAGCGAGTTGCGCAGCAGGTGCCGGACGACCACACGGCGCCTGGGCAGGCCCTTGGCGACGGCGGTACGGACGTAGTCGGAGCGCCGGTTCTCGGCGATGGAGGTGCGGGTCAGGCGGGTGACGTAGGCGAGGGAGACGGAGGCGAGGACCAGGCCCGGCACGATGAGCTCGCCGAAGGTCGCCGCCGGGGAGACCGACGGTTTGATCCACCCCCACTGGACACCGAGCAGCAGCTGGAGCAGCAGGCCGGTGACGAAGGTGGGTACGGAGATGACGACCAGGGTGAGGACGAGGACCGAGGTGTCGACCGGCCGGCCGCGGCGCAGCCCGGTCAGCACACCCAGGGTGACACCGATGACGATCTCGAAGACGATCGCGACGATCGTCAGCCGGATGGTGACGGGGAACGCGGTCGCCATCAGCTCGGTGACCGGCTGGCCGTTGAACGCCGTCCCGAAGTCGCCGGTGAAGAGGTTCCCCATGTAGGTCAGGTATTGCTGCCAGAGCGGCTTGTCGAGGCCGAACTCCCTCCTCAGCTGGGCGGCCGTCGCCGGGTCGCAGGTCCGCTCGCCGCACAGGCCCGCGATGGGGTCACCCATCACGTTCACCATGAGGAAGATCAGCAGCGTGGCTCCGACGAACACCGGGATCATCTGCAGCAGCCGCCGTGCGACGTAGCGCCCCATGGCGGCTCAGCCGACCTTGATCTCGTTGTAGACGGGGACGCTGAAGGGATTGAGCGCCACGTGCGATAGCCGGTCGGAGTAGCCCGCGCTGCCGTTCTGGTACCACAGCGGGATGGCGGCCATGTTGTCCCTGACGACGCCCTCGGCCTGCTGGAAGAGCCTGATCGCCTTGGCCTTGTCGGACTCGGCGTTGGCCTCGTCGACGAACCTGTCGAACTGCTTGTTGGACCACTTGCCGTCGTTGGAGGAGGCGTTCGTGTAGTACAGCGGCTGCAGGAAGTTCTGGATGAGCGGGTAGTCCATCTGCCAGCCGGCCCGGAAGGGACCGGACATCTTGTGCTGGGAGATCTGGTTGCGGAAGTCGGCGAAGGTGCCGATCGGGTTGCCGACGCAGGCCTTGTCGTTGCCGAGTGCGTTGTTGATGGAGTTGCACACGGCGTCCACCCACTGCTTGTGCGAGCCCGAGTCCGCGTTGTACGTGATCTTCAACTGGCCGCCGGGAATCCCGCCGCCCTCCTGGATCAGCTTCTTGGCCTGGGCCGGGTGGTACTCGCAGGCGCTGCCGCACAGGCCGGCCTGGTAGCCGCCGTCGGTGCCGAGGACCGGGGAGGTCCAGTCGGTGGCCGGGGTGCGGGTGCGCCGGAAGATGGTGTCGGTGATCTGCTTTCGGTTGATGGCCATGGACAGGCCCGTGCGGACCTTCTGCGCCCCGCTCGTGTTCCACTTCGGGTCGTAGTACGGGAAGGCCAGCGTCTGCAGGATGCCGGCCGGGGTGTTGATGTAGCGGCCGTCCAGGTCGGTCTTCACGTTCTTGAGCTGGGTGGCGGGCACGTCGTCGACCAGGTCGAGGTTGCCGGCCAGTACGTCGGTGTAGGCGGTGTTGCTGTCGGTGTAGACCAGGAGGCTCACACCGTCGTTGCGGGCCTTGTCGGCGCCGGGGTAGCCGTTCCACTTCTTCAGGGCCATGGCGGAGCCCTTGGTGTACGAGTCGATCAGGTAGGGCCCGTTGCCGATCGGCTTGTCGATCCAGGCGGAGTGGTGGGTGAAGAAGGCCGTGGGCAGGGGATCGAAGGCCGCGTAGCCGAGGGTGTCGGGGAAGGTGGAGAACTTCTGGTTGAGCCTGACGGTGAAGGTCCTCGGGCCGGTGACCTTCAGGCCGGACAGGGTGTCGGCGGTCTGCGGGCCGCTGTCGGGGTGGACCTTGTCGTAGCCCTCGATGTAGCCGAAGAAGTACGCGTTCTTCTGGTTGTTCCTCAGGCCGGCGCCGTAGTTCCAGGCGTCCACGAAGGACTTGGCGGTGACCGCCTCGCCGTTGCTGAACCGCCAGCCGTCCCTGACGGTGATGGTGAAGTTGCGCGAGTCCGTGGTCTCGATCTTCTCCGCGAGCATGTTCTGGGCCTTGCCGGTCCTCGGGTCGTACCGCTTCAGGCCGCGGAAGACCATGTCGAGGACCTTGCCACCCTGCACCTCGTTGGTGTTGGCCGGCTCCAGCGGGTTCTGCGGGTCGCCCCAGGAGGATGTGAGCACCCCGGCGCCACCGCTGCCCGCGCTGGTCCCGCAGGCGGTGGCCACCAGCACCGCGGCCGCCGCACAGGCGGCCCGCCTCGCGTGCATGGCTCCACGCATGGGGTGCCTCCTCCAGGTGCGCTGCCGCCGGCGCCGCGACACCGATGCCTTACGGTTACATATCAGCACATAAGCCGCACATCGCATCGCTGCCCCACCGGAGTGGGCGCCACTCCAGCCGGATGGAGGCCCCTGCCGGAACACGACGAGGGGCGCCGCGGGCCGTCTCCGGCTCGCAGCGCCCCTCGGTGTCGGTCGTACGGGTTCAGCCCGCGTGGACGACGTCCTTCTCCTCGGCGAAGTGGCAGGCCGACTCGTGGGCCGCCGGGGTGTCGGCGCCCTTGAAGCGCTCGGGGACGGCGAGGAGCGGGACCTCCTCGGCGCACCTGTCCTGTGCCTTCCAGCAGCGGGTGCGGAACCGGCAGCCCGAGGGCGGGTTGGCCGGGGACGGCACGTCGCCGGTGAGGATGATCCGCTCGCGGTGCTCGCGGGCGTCCGGGTCCGGCACGGGGACCGCCGACAGCAGCGCCTGGGTGTAGGGGTGCGTCGGGTGGTCGTAGATCTGCTCGTCCGTGCCGATCTCGGCCATCTTGCCGAGGTACATCACGCCCACGCGGTCCGAGATGTGCCGGACGATCGACAGGTCGTGCGCGATGAAGATGTAGGAGAGGTTGAACTCGTCCTGCAGCCGCTCCATCAGGTTGATGACCTGCGCCTGGACCGACACGTCCAGCGCGGAGACCGGCTCGTCGCAGATGATGATCTCGGGGTTGAGCGCGAGGCCGCGGGCGATGCCGATGCGCTGGCGCTGACCGCCGGAGAACTGGTGCGGATACCGGTTGATGTACTCGGGGTTGAGGCCGACGACGTCGAGGAGCTCCTGGACGCGCTTGCGGCGGTCGCCCTTCGGTGCCACCTCCGGGTGGATGTCGAACGGCTCCCCGATGATGTCGCCCACCGTCATACGCGGGTTGAGCGAGGTGTACGGGTCCTGGAACACCATCTGGATGTTCCGGCGCACGGCCTTCAGGGCGCGTCCGGACAGCCGGGTGACGTCCTGGCCCTTGTAGAAGATCTCGCCGGCCGTGGCCCGCTCCAGGTGCATCAGGAGCTTGGCCACCGTCGACTTGCCGCAGCCGGACTCGCCCACGATGCCCAGGGTCTCGCCCTGGTAGAGGTCGAAGGAGACACCGTCGACGGCCTTGACCGCGCCGATCTGCCTCTTGAACAGGACGCCCTGGGTCAGCGGGAAGTGCTTGACCAGGTTGCGCACCTGAAGGATCGGCTCACCGCGCTCGACCGGCGCCTCGATGGCGGCGACCGCCTCCTCCTCGGAGTGCGCGTCCACCACCTCGACCTCGGAGACGTTCGGCGTGGCGTCGGCCGGCTCTTCCGTCTTGCTCGGCTCAGCCATGGATCGTCTCCTTCCAGAAGTGGCACGCCGAACCGCGTCCGGGCAGTTCGGTGCCGTCCGGCTCGGTGACCGGATGCAGGGCCGGAATCTCCGTACGGCAGATGTCCTGGGCCTTGGGGCAACGCGGGTTGAAGGCGCAACCGGCGGGAATGCGCAGTAGGTTGGGCGGCAGGCCCTTGATCGCGTACAGCTCCTGGCCCTTCTGGTCCAGGCGCGGGATCGAGTCCAGCAGACCACGGGTGTACGGGTGCGCGGGGCGCTTGTACAGCTCGTGGACCGGGGCGGTCTCCACGATCCGGCCCGCGTACATCACCGCGATCTTGTCGGCGACGTCGGCGACGACCCCGAGGTCGTGGGTGATGAGGATCAGGCCCATGTTGTACTCGCGCTGAAGGTCCGCGAGCAGGTCCATGACCTGGGCCTGGACCGTCACGTCGAGGGCCGTGGTCGGCTCGTCGGCGATGATCAGGTCCGGCTCCAGGGCCAGCGCCATGGCGATCATGATGCGCTGGCGCATACCGCCCGAGAACTGGTGCGGGTAGTCGTTCACGCGGGCGGCCGCGGCCGGGATCTTCACCCGGTCCATCAGCTCGATCGCCTTGGCCTTGGCCTCCTTCTTGGACAGGCCGAGGTGGATGCGGAACATCTCGCCGAGCTGGTAGCCGACGGACAGCACCGGGTTCAGCGAGCTGAGCGCGTCCTGGAAGATCATGGCGATCCGGCGGCCGCGGATCTTGCGGCGCTCCTCGGCGGACATCTTGAGCATGTCCTGGCCGCGGAAGAGGATCTCGCCCTTCGGGATCTTCGCCGGCGGCATGTCCAGGATGCCCATGATGGCCTGGGCGGTCACGGACTTGCCGGAGCCGGACTCGCCGAGGACGGCGAGCGTCTCGCCCGCGCTCACGCTGTAGTTGACGCCGTTGACGGCCTTGGCCACGCCGTCGCGGGTGTGGAACTCGACGTGCAGGTCGCGCACTTCGAGCAGCGGTCCCTCGTGGGCCTCGCCCTCGCGCGGGGCGGGGACGGGTGATGTGTCTTCGATGATCGTCACGTACGCCTCCCTCAGCGCAGCTTCGGGTCGAGGGCGTCGCGGACCGCGTCGCCGAGCATGATGAACGCGAGCACGGTGAGGCTCAGCATGGCGCTGGGGAAGAACAGCACGTGCGGCGCGGTACGGATGACCGTCTGCGCGGACGAGATGTCGTTGCCCCAGGAGACGGCGCTGTCCGGCAGACCGATGCCCAGGAAGGACAGGGTCGCTTCCAGCGAGATGTAGCCGCCCAGCGCGATGGTGGAGACGACGATCACCGGGGCGACCGCGTTCGGCAGGATGTGCCGCAGCAGGATCCGCCAGGTGCCGGCGCCGAGCGCCCGTGCCGCCTGCACGAAGTCCTGCTGCTTGACGGTGATCACGGAGCCGCGCATGACGCGGGTGATCTGGGTCCAGCCGAGGAAGACCATGGCGGCCACCACGGTCCACACCGTGCGGTGGGTGAAGGCGTTCAGGACGACGATCGCGCCGAGCAGCAGCGGGATGCCGAAGAACACGTCGGTGACGCGGGACAGCAGCGAGTCGAGCCAGCCGCCGTAGTAGCCCGCGAGCATGCCCGTGACGCTGCCGAGGAGCGCGACACCGAGGGTGGTGAAGGTGCCGACGATGATCGAGGCGCGGGCACCGTACATCGTGCGGGAGTAGACGCTGCGGCCCTGGCCGTCGTAACCGAACCAGTCCGCCTGGCCGATGTGGCTCCAGTTGGGCCCGGTCAGGTAGTGGTGGACGAGGTCCGCGTGCTTCGGGTCCACCGAGGTGAACAGGCCGGGGAAGGCGGCGATCGCGATCAGCAGAAGGATCAGCACCGCCGAGATGACGAAGAACGGGTTGCGGCGCAGATCCCGCCAGGCGTCGGACCAGAGGCTGCGCGGCTTGTCCTGGGAGGGGTTGGGGGCCGCCGCGGTGGCGACGGCGTCCTCCAGGGCCGTTTCGGTCGTGAGTGCCTCAGACATAGCGGATCCTCGGGTCCAGGACGGCGTAGAGCAGGTCGACGAGGAGGCTGGAGACCAGGTAGACGATCACCAGGACGGTCACGATGCCGACGACGGTCGTGTTGTCCGACTGGTTGATCGACCGGTACAGCGTGTTGCCGATGCCGTGCACGTTGAAGATGCCCTCGGTGACGATGGCGCCGCCCATCAGGGCGCCCAGGTCGGTGCCGAGGAACGTGACCACGGGGATCAGCGAGTTGCGCAGCAGGTGGACGCCGATGACGCGGCGTCGCGGCAGGCCCTTGGCCACGGCCGTGCGCACGTAGTCGGCGCGCAGGTTCTCGGCGATGGAGGTCCGGCTGAGCCGCGCGACGTAGGCGAAGGACAGCGAACCGAGGATGACACCGGGCAGGATCAGCTGACTGATGTCGTTGGAGTCCTGCACGGTCGGGGTCACCCAGCCGAGCTGGTTGCCGAAGACCGTCTGGGCGACGTAACCGAGCACGAAGATCGGGATGGAGATCAGCAGCAGCGTCAGCACCAGTACGATCTTGTCGTAGAACTTGCCGCGGTTGAGGCCGGACACCAGGCCCAGGACCAGACCGACCACGATCTCGATGGTGAACGCGACCAGGGCCAGCCGGATCGTCACCGGGAAGACCTCGGACATGACGTCCACGACCTTGCGCCCGGTCACGAAGCTCGTGCCGAAGTCCCCCTTGAACACGTTGCTGATGTAGTGCCAGTACTGTTCGAGGACCGGCCTGTCGAGCCAGTACTCGTGCTTCAGCCGTGCCATCGCCTGAGGATCGGCCGGTCTGTCGCCCCACAGCGCCCGGACGGGGTCACCGGGCAGGGAATACACCATCAGAAAGATGAGCAGAGTGGTCCCGAAGAAGACCGGGATCATCTGGAGCAGTCGCCGCGCGACGTAGCGCCCCATCGAGCCTCCATTGTGAGCCGCTCCGGCGGCCGCCCCCGCCGCGTTCTCCTTGTGGGGGGTGCGGGGCGGCCACCGATTGCGAACGGTGGGGCGCCCGCGGCCTGCGCGGGCGCCTCGGTGAATCGACCGTTGCGGCCTGTTACTTCTTGTAAACCTCGACGTCCGCGAACACCGGCTTGGCGAAGGTGTCGTAGCTGACGTTCGTGACGTTCTCGGAGTAACCCGCGTTCGTCTTGTAGTACCACAGCGGGATGGCCGGCATGTCCTTGTACAGGGCCGCCTCGGCGTCCTGGTACAGCTTCACCGACTCCTCGAGCGAGGAGGCCTTGTCCGCCTTGGCCGCCAGGGTGTCGAACTCCTTGTTGGAGTAGCCGCCCTCGTTACCCGCGGCGGTGGTGCCGTACAGGTCCTTCAGGAAGTTGGCGTTCAGCGGGTAGTCCTGCACCCAGCCGGAGCGGTAGAGGCTCTGGACCTTCTTCTTGGTGCGGACGTCCAGGGCCGTCTTGAAGTCGGCCTTCGCGTCGCCCTCGCACTTGACGCCGGTGTTCTGGGTGATGTTGGCGCACACGGCCGTCACCCATTCCTTGTGGCCGCCGTCGGCGTTGTACAGGATCGAGATGCTGGCGTTGGTGCCGCCCGCCTCCTGCACCAGCTGCTTGGCCTTGGCCGGGTTGTAGGTGCAGGCATCGCCACAGGCGTTGGGCTTGTAGCCCTCGACGGTCGGCGGGACGAAGCCGGTGGCGGGCTCACGCGAACCGGCCAGCACCGTCTTGGTGATGGTGTTCCGGTCGATGGCCATGGACAGGCCCTCGATGAACTTCGCGCGGTCCTTGATGTTCTTGATCGTCGGCGCGTACTCGGCGACGGCGATGGTCTGGATCGCGCCCTGCGGGGCGTCGACCGCGCGCTTGCCCAGGTCCTGGTGGTACTTGGTCATGTCGGTCGGCGCGACCTGGTCCAGCACGTCCAGGTTGTTGGAGACGGCGTCCTGGTAGGCGGCCTCGGAGGTCGTGTAGAACTTGAAGTCGATGCCGCCGTTCTTGGGCTTGGGGCCCGCGTAGTTGGCGTACGTCTTCACCAGGAAGTCCTGGTTGTGGTTCCACTTGACGAACTTGTAGGCGCCGTTGCCGACGGGCTCCTCGCCGTACTTCTTCGGGTTCGTGTAGAAGACCTTGGGCAGCGGGTAGAACGCGCTGTAACCCAGCTTGTAGGTCCAGTACGGAACCGGGGTGGCCAGGGCGACCTTGATGGTGGAGTCGTCCGGGGTGGTCAGACCGGACATCTTGTCGGTCTTCGGGGCGCCCTTGTCCGGGTGGACGTCGGTGTAACCCTTGATGTCCGAGAACCACGAGGCGTTCTGCTGCGCGTTCTTCGGGTTCGCGCCCCAGTTCCAGGCGTCCACGAAGGAGTGCGAGGTCACCTTCTCACCGTTGTGGAAGGTCCAGCCCTGCTTCAGCTTGATGGTGTAGTGGCTGGCGTCGTCCTGCTTGATGGACTCGGCGACGAGGTTCTCGAGCTTGCCCGTCTTGGGGTTGTAGTCGGCGAGGCCGCTGAAGAGGGCGTCGGTGATGTGGCCACCACCGGTCTCCATGACGTTGGCCGGCTGGATGGGGTGCTGCGGCTCGCTGCTCTGATAGCTGAACACGCCGTTGGGGTCGACTGCCTTCGACTTCCCGCTGTCCGAGCTGCCCCCACCACCACAGGCCGTCGCGCCCAGCGCCACAACCGCGGCTATCGCAACCCACTTGGCGCTCTTGGCACCACGCATGGGGCTCCTCCTCATGAGTCCATTGGTTCACCGCATAGGGGGACACATGACACATCACCGTCACCGGTGCCTGAAATGGTCAGGTGTCCCCCACGCTCGTGAGTCGGCGCCTCCAGTAGCGCGTGACCCGTCATCCGAGCTCTACGCGCCTAACTATCTGCCATGCGAACCGGAGCGAACCACACCTGCAAGGTCTCGGTTCGATCACACCTGCCGCGTACTTCTTCCAAAATCCGGACAAAGGGTTTGGTGAAAGATCCCTGCGAAACGGACTTGTTACACAACTATCGGGCAGGACTGTCCGAATAGCGGACGGAGCGGCGAAAAAAATCAGTTGCGCTCAGGGGCGGAGCATGCTCTCTCGACGCCTCGGCGCAAGGACAGACCGTCGTGATGGATCGGTAAGCCGCAGATTCCGGTCACTGTAACAACGCCACATGGCCGGGCAGAGGCCTGCGAGAGAGCTGACACACGGTTATAGGGAAAACCCTGTGCGGCTTTTCGGCCCGCCGACGAGAGGGGGCCCACCCGGCGTGCTGCCAGGAGGGCCCCCCTCGTGTCGGCCGCGCGGCGGCCGTGCGTCAGCCGTGCTTGGCGCGGCTGGCGGCGCGGGCGCGCTCACGCTGGTCGAGGGCGACCTTGCGGATACGGACCGCCTCCGGGGTCACCTCGACGCACTCGTCGTCCCGGCAGAACTCCAGGGACTGCTCCAGGGAGAGCTTGCGCGGCGGCACGATCGACTCGGCCACGTCGGCCGTCGAGGACCGCATGTTGGTGAGCTTCTTCTCCTTGGTGATGTTGACGTCCATGTCGTCGGAGCGCGAGTTCTCGCCGACGATCATGCCCTCGTACACCTCGGTGCCCGGCTCCACGAAGAGCACACCGCGCTCCTGCAGGTTGGTCATCGCGAACGCGGTGACGGCACCGGAGCGGTCGGCGACCAGCGAGCCGTTGTTGCGGGTCTGCAGCGGGCCGAACCACGGTTCGAAGCCCTCGTGGATGGAGTGGCCGATACCGGTGCCCCGGGTCTGGGTCAGGAACTCGGTGCGGAAGCCGATGAGGCCGCGGGAGGGCACCACGAACTCCATGCGGACCCAGCCGGAGCCGTGGTTGGACATGTTGTCCATCCGGCCCTTGCGCACGCCCATGAGCTGGGTGACGGCGCCCATGTGCTCCTCGGGCACGTCGATCGTCATGCGCTCGACCGGCTCGTGCACCTTGCCGTCGATCTCCTTGGTGACGACCTGCGGCTTGCCCACGGTCAGCTCGTAGCCCTCGCGGCGCATGGTCTCGACGAGGATGGCCAGCGCGAGCTCGCCGCGGCCCTGGACCTCCCAGGCGTCCGGACGCTCGGTCTCCAGCACCCGGAGGCTGACGTTACCGATGAGCTCACGGTCCAGGCGGTCCTTGACCTGGCGGGCGGTGACCTTGCGGTCCTTGACGACGGCCTTCGCGTCGGCGCCCTTGCCGGTGCCGCCGCGGCCGACCAGCGGCGAGGTGTTCGTACCGATGACCATGGAGATCGCGGGCTCGTCGACCGTGATCAGCGGCAGCGCGACCGGGTTCTCCGGGTCGGCCAGCGTCTCGCCGATCATGATGTCGGGGATGCCGGCGACGGCGCAGATGTCACCCGGGCCGGCCTTCTCGGCCGGCTTGCGGGTCAGGGCCTCGGTCATCATCAGCTCGGAGATCCGCACGTTCTGCACGGAGCCGTCACGCTTGATCCAGGCGACCGTCTGGCCCTTGCGCAGCTCGCCCTGCTCGACGCGCAGCAGCGCGATACGGCCGAGGAAGTTGTCGGCGTCGAGGTTGGTGACGTGGGCCTGGAGCGGGGCGTCCGCGTCGTAGCTCGGGGCCGGGATGTGCTCCAGGATGGTGGAGAAGAACGGCTCCAGGCTGGTGGAGTCGGCCGGAACCGTGCCGTTGTCCGGCTTGGTCAGCGAGGCGATGCCGTCACGGCCGCAGGCGTAGACGATCGGGAACTCGATCTGCTCCTCGTCCGCGTCCAGGTCGAGGAACAGGTCGTACGTCTCGTTGACGACCTCGTCGATACGGGCGTCGGGACGGTCCGTCTTGTTGATGCAGAGAATGACGGGCAGCCGGGCCTGGAGCGCCTTGCGCAGCACGAAGCGAGTCTGCGGCAGCGGGCCCTCGGAGGCGTCGACGAGCAGCACGACGCCGTCGACCATCGACAGACCGCGCTCGACCTCGCCGCCGAAGTCGGCGTGGCCGGGGGTGTCGATGATGTTGATGGTGATCGGGTCCCCGCCGGCCTTGGGGTGGTACTTCACCGCCGTGTTCTTGGCGAGGATCGTGATGCCCTTCTCACGCTCCAGGTCGTTCGAGTCCATGACGCGGTCGTCGACCTGCTCGAGCTGGTGGGCGGCGAAGGCACCGGCCTGCTTCAGCATGCCGTCGACGATGGTCGTCTTGCCGTGGTCGACGTGGGCGACGATAGCGACATTGCGGATGTCGTGACGCGTAGCAGTCACAGCCATATTGCGGCGTACTCCCGGAGTGTGAGGAAGGCTCCGCGTACGTCCTCGGTACGCGCGCCCTGCCGGGCTTGACATGCCACGGCCTCACCCCATGGTACGGGGCTGCTGCCACTGAGGCCTGCCGGGTGGTGTCGGGGCAGGTCAGTAGGGCTTCAGGGCAGGTCAGTAAGGCTGGTGGGAGGGGCTCGGGGACGGCTTCGCCCCCTTCTTCAGGAAGCCCATGTCCTCGAAGACCGGAGTCTGGAAGCCGAAGGCGCCCACGTTCGCCAGGGTCCTGCGCACGGCGACGAGCTGGGGGCGCTGGTAGAGGGGGATCGAGCCGGCGGAGGCCCAGATGCGGGCGTCCGCCTTGCGGATCAGGTCCCGCTCCTCGCCTTGGTCCAGGGTGGCGACGGCCTGGTCGAAGAGCTGGTCGACCTGGTCGGTGCCGACGCGGGTGTAGTTCTGCTGGACGCTCAGGGAGCCGTCGGCGGCCGGGACCGGCTTGGCGTAGATCGGGCGGGCGTCGGTGGCCGGGAAGGCGCTCGCGGGCCAGGAGTACAGCGCCAGGTCGTACTGGCCGGAGGCGATGTGGTCCTTGAAGTAGCTCTCGTCCGCGACCTTGGAGATCTCCGTGCCGATGCCGACCTTGGCCAGCATCGCCGAGATCCGGTCGGCGACCTTGCGCAGCGTGTCGGAGCCGGGGCCGGAGGGGAGCACGAAGCGGAGCGCGAGCGGCTTGCCGTCCTTGGCCAGCGGGCCGACGGCCGGGCCGCCCGCCGGAGCGGCGGTGCCCTTCGGGGCGTACGCGCCTGGGACCCCTCCGTGTGTCAGGTGGTCCTTGGTGTACTGCTTGCCGTCCTGTGCGAGCTGCTTGGCGCCGCCCTCTCCGGTGGCCTGCCCCTCCTCGCTCTCGTCCCGGCCCGGCTTGCCGGGGTGTTTGCCCGTCCCGTCCTTGTGGTCCCGCGCTTCCTTCTGCCCGTCGGCGTCCCGGTGCGCCTTGTCGTCGTCCTCGCCGACGATGTACGTGCCGTCGTCGCCGCCGTCGGACTGGTCCTTGGCCGCGTGTCCCTCCGGGCCGGCCGCCTTCTCGCCCTTCTTCTGCTGCTTGATGGGACCGCCGGCGACCCAGCCGGCGTCCGCGAGCAGCGCCCGCGCCTGGCCGGTGTCCTGCCCGCCGAGCGCGCCGCTGTTGTCGGCGTAGGCGGCCTGACCGGGCATGGCCAGGTGGTTGCCGACCGGGACCGCGGGCAGGCCCAGCGGCTTCAGGACGATCTGGGCGAGCTGCGCCCGGTCCAGGGCGCGGGCCACCGCGTGCCGTACGCGCTCGTCGGCGAGCGGCCCGTCGGAGCCGTTGAGGGCGAGCTGGGTGTAGGCGGGCGCCAGGGACCTGCGCACCTGGACCTCGCGCAGCGCCTGCTGCTGCCGCAGCAGCTTGGTCAGCTCCTTCTGCTCCTTCTGCTCCTTCTTACGGGCGCCGAGCTCGAGGTCGGCGGCGTCCTCGTCGGAGCCGTGCACCAGGGCCCAGGAACGCAGCGCCCTGGCCGCCTGGCGGCCACCCGCGCCCTTGAGGGGGGAGCCTCCCTGCGGGCCGTCGGCAAGAGTGATGCGGTCGGCGTCGGCGGGTTCGACGTCGGCCACGTCCACGGTGCCGTCGGCGAGCGCGGTGATCCGCTTGTCGCGCGGAACCGCATGCAGCACGATCCCGGACAGCTTGGCCGGGTGGCCCCACCAGCGCGGGTTGCGGGCGAGGACGACGTCCTTGGCCTTGGTGTCGATCTTCTGCACCGTGAACGGGCCGGCGGTGACCTTCAGCTTCTTGCGCGCCCCGTCGTTGAAGGCGTCCGGGGTGCCCATGACGTCCTTGGGGTACAGCGGCGAGAACAGCGCCTGCCAGTCGGCGTAGGGCCGGCTGAAGGTGACCCTGACCTCCAGGTCGTTGGCCCCGCGCTCGATCTTCTCGATGCGGTCGTAGCCGGCGTTGTGTGCGGTCCAGTAGGTGGAGTCCCGGCCGGACAGGGCGCGCCACTGGGCGGCGAAGTCGGCGGCGCCGATCTCACGGCCGTCGCTCCACACGGCCTGCTGGTTGAGCCGGTAGACGACGACCTGCTTGGGCTCGGTCTCGACCACCCGGGCGGACTCCAGGTAGTCGGGGTCGCGCTGCGGCTGCCCGGTGGCGTCGAGCCGGTACATGGTCGGCAGCACCGCCTGGGCGACCCGGGTGGTACCGCCGTCGGCGTCCGCCTGGAAGGTGTTGAGCGTCTCCGGCATGGCGTCCACGGCCCAGCGCAGTGTGCCACCGTCGGCGACCAGATGGCGGGCGGCGGACGCGACGTCCTGACCGGCCGGCGGCTTGGTTCCCTCGTCGTCGGAGCCGCAGCCGGACAGGAGGGGCACCGCGAGCGCACCCGCGGCGAGGAAGGCGAGCGAGCGCGTGACCGCGCGCGGTCCGACACCGTCGTGGGACATCTGTGCTACCTCCGAGGAGCCGCTCCCGCCGGTTGACACGGGTGCAGTCTGATCACATTTGGCGGTATTTTGGAGTTGATCAGATCTATGGCCCCACTGAAGAGGAAAGGGTTCGCCAGCCGAGGGCGACACGGCGGCCCGGGCCCGTAAGGTCACCCGTGCGGCGCAACGTGCGCCCCCGGCGCGCACAGAGCGCGTGCGGGCGTGCGTACTGGGTGTGCAATCCGCCAATCGCTGCACATCCTCTTCCCACCGGCAGGTGTGACGCGCAACACTCGCAGGCGCATGAACGTTGCCGCTTGGGCCTGTGTGGCCCGTGGAAGTGAGGTCACGTCATGTCCGTGCACGACGACCTGACGTCAGTACAGCGCGCCCTCGATGATCTGTTCCGGTCGGTGGGACGGCTGGAGCAGCAGCTCGGCGGCGGGCTGGAGATACGCCGCGTACGCACCGACGCCGATCACCTGCGCGAGAGCGTCGCCCTGCTGCGCGAGGTCTCCGAAGGCCCGGGCGCGGCGAAGCGTCCCGCGCTCGTCACCATCTCCGACGCGCCCTACGACATCTCCCTGTGGACGGACTCGGACGACGAGGGTCTCGGCGCCCGCGACCGCCACGCACCCTGACCCGACCACGAGTGAGCCGACGGGGCGCGCCGGAGGCGAGGGGCCGGGCGCGTGGAGGCCCGGCCAAAGTGCGGTGAGCACGGCCGGCCCCTCGACACCGGCTTCGGCGCCCCGGCGGCGAGTCCCCAGAGGAAGGTGCGCATTGGCCACTGGTACGGAACCACCCGGCACAGAACCCCATCCGCTCCGCGGCGGCGTACGGTCCCCGGCGCGCGCCGCGATCGAAGCTCCGCACCTGCGGACCGACCGCTGGTGGCTGGCACCGGCGGCCACCGCCGCCGGCCTGCTGGCCTTCGTCGTGTACTCGACGTGGCGGGCCTTCGCGAACGCGGACTACTACGCGGCGCCGTACGTCTCGCCGTTCTACTCGCCCTGTCTGGCGGAGAACTGCCGGACCATGCACGCCGGCCCGAACGCGGCGCTCTTCGGCAGCTGGTGGGCCATCTCCCCGGCGATCATCATCCTGATCTTCCCGCTGGGCTTCCGCCTGACCTGCTACTACTACCGCAAGGCCTACTACCGCGGCTTCTGGGCGTCTCCGCCCGCCTGCGCGGTCGCCGAGCCGCACCGGACGTACACGGGTGAGACCCGCTTCCCGCTGATCCTGCAGAACGTCCACCGGTACTTCTTCTACGCGGCGATCCTGGTCGCCGGCGTGCTGACCTACGACACCGTGCTGGCCTTCCGCGACCCGCACTACCGCTGGGGCCACATGGGCCTGGGCACCCTCGTCTTCCTGGTCAACATCGTGCTGATCTGGGCGTACACGATCTCCTGCCACTCCTGCCGGCACATCGTGGGCGGCAAGCTCAAGCACTTCTCGAAGCATCCGGTGCGCTACCGGGCCTGGCAGTTCGTCGGCAGGCTGAACGCCCGCCACATGCTGCTGGCCTGGTCGTCGCTGGTGAGCGTGGCGCTCGCCGACTTCTACGTCTACCTGGTCGCCTCCGGCGCCTTCGACGATCCCCGTTTCTTCTGACGAGTTCTGATGAGTGAGGCCTTCTGATGTCCGTGGTCGATCGGCAGGAGTGGGACGTCGTCGTGGTCGGCGCGGGCGGCGCCGGACTGCGCGCCGCGATCGAGGCGCGTGAGCGCGGGGCGCGTACGGCGGTGATCTGCAAGTCGCTGTTCGGCAAGGCGCACACGGTGATGGCCGAGGGCGGCATCGCGGCGGCGATGGCCAACGTCAACGAGCACGACAACTGGCAGGTCCACTTCCGCGACACCATGCGCGGCGGCAAGTTCCTCAACCAGTGGCGGATGGCCGAGCTGCACGCGCAGGAGGCGCCGGACCGGGTCTGGGAGCTGGAGACCTGGGGCGCGCTGTTCGACCGGACCGGGGACGGCCGGATCTCCCAGCGCAACTTCGGCGGCCACGAGTACCCGCGTCTGGCGCACGTCGGCGACCGCACGGGCCTCGAGCTGATCCGGACGCTGCAGCAGAAGATCGTGTCCCTGCAGCAGGAGGACCACCGGGAGACCGGGGACTACGAGTCCCGGCTGAAGGTCTTCCAGGAGTGCACGGTCACCCGGATCCTCAAGGACCAGGGACGCGTCAGCGGGGTCTTCGCCTACGAGCGCGAGACCGGACGGTTCTTCGTGCTGGAGGCACCCGCCGTGGTGATCGCCACCGGTGGCATCGGCAAGTCCTTCAAGGTGACGTCGAACTCCTGGGAGTACACCGGCGACGGGCACGCCCTCGCCCTGCTCGCCGGGGCCCCGCTGCTGAACATGGAGTTCGTGCAGTTCCACCCGACCGGCATGGTCTGGCCGCCGTCGGTGAAGGGCATCCTGGTCACCGAGTCGGTCCGTGGCGACGGCGGCGTGCTGCGCAACTCCGAGGGCAAGCGGTTCATGTTCGACTACATCCCCGACGTCTTCAAGGAGAAGTACGCCGAAACGGAGGACGAGGCGGACCGCTGGTACGACGACCCGGACAACAACCGGCGTCCGCCGGAGCTGCTGCCGCGCGACGAGGTCGCCCGCGCGATCAACTCCGAGGTGAAGGCGGGCCGCGGCTCCCCCCACGGCGGGGTCTTCCTCGACGTGTCGACGCGGATGCCCGCCGAGGTCATCCGGCGCCGGCTGCCGTCGATGTACCACCAGTTCAAGGAGCTGGCCGACGTCGACATCACGGCGGAGGCGATGGAGGTCGGGCCGACCTGCCACTACGTGATGGGCGGCATCGCGGTCGACTCCGACACGGCGGCGGCGCGCTCGGTGCCGGGGCTGTACGCGGCCGGGGAGGTCGCGGGCGGCATGCACGGCTCCAACCGGCTCGGCGGCAACTCGCTGTCGGACCTGCTGGTGTTCGGCCGCCGGGCGGGCCGGCACGCGGCCGAGTACGCCCAGTCACTGGCGTTCGCCCGGCCGCCGGTGGACGACACCCAGGTCGACACGGCGGCCGCGGAGGCGCTGCGGCCGTTCTCCGCGGAGAGCGAGCAGCCGGCGGGCGGGCCGCCGGAGAACCCGTACACCCTCCACCAGGAGCTCCAGCAGACCATGAACGACCTGGTCGGCATCATCCGCCGCGAGGGGGAGATGGAGCAGGCACTCCACAAGCTCGCGGAGTTGCGGGTACGGGCGCGGCGGGCCGGGGTCGAGGGCCACCGCCAGTTCAATCCGGGCTGGCACCTCGCCCTGGACCTGCGGAACATGCTGCTGGTCAGCGAGTGCGTGGCGCGGGCCGCGCTGGAGCGCACCGAGTCGCGCGGCGGGCACACCCGGGAGGACTTCCCCTCGATGGACCGCACGTGGCGCCGGGTCAACCTGCTGTGCCGGCTGACCGACCCCACGGGCGGCCTGGCGGCCACGGACCCGGTCCGCGGCCAGATCACGCTGTCCCGGGAGACCACCGAACCCATCCGCTCCGACCTGCTCGCCCTCTTCGAGAAGGAGGAGCTGGTCAAGTACCTCGCCGAAGAGGAGCTGTACGAGTGACCAGCTACGAGGCCCGCTTCAAGGTGTGGCGGGGCGACGCGCAGGGCGGGGACCTGGAGGACTTCCGGGTCGAGGTCAACGACGGAGAGGTGGTGCTGGACATCATCCACCGCCTCCAGGCCACCCAGGCGCCGGACCTGGCGGTGCGCTGGAACTGCAAGGCGGGCAAGTGCGGGTCGTGCTCCGCCGAGATCAACGGGCGGCCGCGGCTGATGTGCATGACGCGCATGTCGGTGTTCGGCCGCGAGGAGACGGTCACCGTCACCCCGTTGCGGGCCTTCCCGGTGGTCCGGGACCTGGTGACGGACGTCGGCTTCAACTACCAGAAGGCCCGGGAGGTGCCCTCCTTCGTGCCGCCCGCCGGTGTGGGCCCGGGCGAGTACCGCATGTTCCAGCAGGACGTTGACCGGTCGCAGGAGTTCCGCAAGTGCATCGAGTGCTTCCTGTGCCAGGACACCTGCCATGTGGTCCGCGACCACGAGGACAACAAGACGGCGTTCGCGGGCCCGCGCTTCCTGATGCGGGTCGCGGAGCTGGACATGCACCCCCTGGACGCCGCCGCCGAGACCGGCCTCGACCGCAAGAGCACGGCCCAGGACGAGCACGGCCTCGGCTACTGCAACATCACCAAGTGCTGCACCGAGGTCTGCCCGGAGGGCATCAAGATCACGGACAACGCGCTGATTCCCCTGAAGGAACGCGCGGTGGACCGCAAGTACAACCCGCTCGTGTGGCTGGGGTCCAGGATCGGGAGACGGCCGTCGTAGCGGAGGGCCGACCGGTCAGGACGCGCGTCCGGGGCGCTGGGACATCCACTGCAGGGCCAGCCCCGCCATGAACGCGACCCAGCCGAGCAGCGGCAGGGGGCCGAAGGCCCGGGCGAGCGGGCCCAGGAACATGTAGAGGGCGAATCCGGCCGCGCCCAGCAGCGCACCGTATCCCCACAGCCTCGGCCGCAGAACCCTGCTCCGGGCCCACGGCGGCACCCAGCCGTACGCGATGTTCGCAATGCCCGCCAGAGCCAGCAATGTCGCGAGCACCGCGGCCGTCACCACCATGAACATGTGCATGAAGAACATGGTCCCACGCAGGCAGGCGTCATGACGATGCGACCCAGCCTTTGCGGTACGCGGTCCAGTCGTCCTCCGTGGCGGCGAAGTCCACGTACAGGGCGACGCCGAAGCGTTCGCGGTCGGCGGCGGTGCGGGACAGGCCCAGCCGGACGCCGCGGACGGCGGCCGGGACCGTCTCGGCCGCGGCGCGACGGCCGAAACGGTTCTCGTGGTAGAAGGGCAGGCCCATGAGCAGGTCGGTCGAGGGCGGGGTGACCTCCAGCGCGAGCGAGGTCTGCTGGGCGACATAGCCGCCGTACAGGCTCTGCAGCGGCTGCATGGTGTCGTACGACATGACGGCGATCTGGTCGACGCGGCGGGCGACCTGGCCGAAGTACGCCTGCGACCACCACTTCGGGTGTCCGGTGAGCGTGCCCCAGAGGGAGTGGAACGCCGGGAGCGGGTCGATCTGGTGGGCGGCGACCGACAGCGGCACGCCGTGCGCCCGGGTGACCTCGTGCAGGGCGTCGAGCAGGGCGAGGTAGCCGGGGTCGCCGGAGTGCAGCGGCTCCAGGTCGAAGTGGGCGCCGTCGAAGCCGGCGGACAGCACCTGGCGGGTGGAGGCGACCACGGCGGCACGCGTCGCGGGCCGCTCCAGACGCAGCCCGTCGGGGCTCTCGCTCGCCAGCCTGTCGCCGAGCCAGGCCTGCACGCGCACGCCGGGCAGCGCCCGGTGCACGGCCGGAATCAGCCAACGCGCCTGCCGATAGGCCGACTCGGGCAGCGTGCCGTCGTCCTCCAGCGGCCCGGCGTGCACATACAGGTCCCGTATCCCGGTCTGCCGCAGGCGTGCCGCCAGCGCGGCGACATCGCCGTCTCCCTTCCGGCCGTCGACCCAGGCATGTCCCAGCCAGATCGCGTCCCGGCTCCTGGTGTACGTCCCGTCGGCCGGGTCGCCCGTGTAGTTCACGCGCAGTGCGGCCTCACCGGCGAGCAGCGGGACGAGCAGCACCAGAACGAGCCCGAGGGCGACGCGTCCCGCCCGGCGCAGACGCCGACGGCGGGCCGGCCCGCGCGCCGCGTCCGGACCACCGCCGTCCCGCCGCTCGTCGCCGGTCCCCGCGCCGGGGTCCGGCGTGCCGCCGCCGGTGGCGGATCCGTCGGGCGCGGGCTCCGCCTGCGGCTCCGTGTCCGTGGTGTTTTCCATCCCCTTGTCCCCTCGCACATCGCCGTGTCCCGCCCGCCCCACCGCTGACGCGGCCCCGGTCGCGTTGCCGCCCGGGCCGCCATACGCTCCCAAACGTGACGTCATCCCAGTTCCGGGCGCCCCGGCGGCGGCGCGTGACCGCACCCATGGCGGTGCGGGTGGCGCACACCGTGCTGGGCGGAGCGGCCGGGATCGTGTGGCTGGTACTGCCGGGAGTGACGATCGACGCCGAGGCGGCGGTTGCGTCCGCCCGGGCCGGCCCGGCCACGTGCGCCGCCGCACCGCAACAGGACGAGACGTCGACCACCGACCTCGTCCTGCCGCTCGTCGCGGTCGGGGCGGCGGGCGTGCTCGCCGGGTACGGGTACGTACGGCGGACCCGGCGGGCAAGGACCCGTACGACTCCGGGCGGCGGACCCGCACCGCCGCAGGCACCCTCGCCCGACGGGGAACTGGACCAGCAGGCACGGGAGTTGCTGGTCCGGGCCGACGACTGGGTGCGCACCAGCCGGGAGGAACTCGCCTTCGCCGAGGCCCGGTTCGGCGCCGCGGCCGTCGCACCGTTCGCTCAGGCGGTGCGGGAGGCCGAGGCGGAGCTGGCGGCGGCCTTCCGGATGCGCCGGCGATACGACCAAGGCGTTCCACGGGAGGCGACGGCCGGGCGGCAGATGCTCGCCGGCATCGTCGGCCGCTGCGAGGAGGCGGGCCGGCGGCTGGACGCGCAGGCCGCGGGGTTCGACCGGCTGCGTGACCTGGAGGGGGCCGGGGGCGAGGCGCTGGACATCGCGGAGTCACGGTTCCGGGAGCTGGCCGGGCGGACGGGGTCGGTGGAGTCGGCACTCGCCTCGCTCGGCAAGCGGTACGGGTCTTCGGCCGTCACGTCCGTCGTGGGACACGGCGAACAGGCCAAGGAGCGGCTCCTGTTCGCCACGGCCTGCCTCAACCGGGCCCGGCAGCGGGCCGATGCGGGAAGCGGCCGCGCGGCCGCCTCGGCGCTGCGTGCCGCCGAGGGTGCCGTGGCGCAGGCCGCCGTGTTCGTGGCGGGCGTCGACCGGCTCGCCACGGAACTCGCGGCGGCCACGGAGTTGGTGCCGGCCGCACTCACCGGAGCGGAGGCGGAGCTCGCGGAGGTCCGCAAGGGGACCGAGGCCACGGCGGTCGCGTCCGGTGGGGCGCCGGCCGTGGTCGGCTCGGCCGATGTGCCCGTCGGCGAGCTGCTGGCCCGCGCGGCGCACGCCGACCTGGTACTGACCGCCGTACGGGAAGCGCTGACCGCCAGGCCGTACGACCCGCTGGACGCGCTGCGCCGGATCGTGCGGGCCACCGCCCCACTCGGCGTGGGCGGGACGGGGGTCCTCGCGGCGGCCTCGGCGCTCGTCGCCCGCAGTGCCGCCGAGGGCGCGGACGACTTCGTCACCACGCACCGGGGCGCGGTCGCGGACACGGCCCGTACCCGGCTGGCGGAGGCGCTGCGGCTGCTGGCGACCGACCCGGTGGCCGCCGACGCCCTCGCCGGTCAGGCCCGCGAACTCGCCGAGCAGGACGTACGGGTGCACGGGAATCCGTACGCCGGAGCGGCCGAGCCCGCGATCGGGGTGGCCGCGGCGATCCTCGGCGGAGTGCTGCTGGGCGAGGACCCCGACGGCGGACCACCCGCCGGCTTCGGCGGCCCCCGCACCCGAGCCCGCCGACGCGCGCACCCGCTTTAGACACCGCCCACCGCCCGCAACCGCTGTGGACACCCCCTCACCCGCAACCGCTTGGGCACGCCGAGGTCCGCGAGCCCTTCGACACCGCCCGCGATCACGTTGGACGCGGCGACGCAGACAACCGCTCGGGACACCGGCGACCGGAAAGCCCGCGCGGACCGGACCGGCCCGGCCGCAACCGTCCCGGCCGACCGCGCGAGCCCCGCCGAGCGGCCGGGGACGCCGGGTCAGAAGAGGCTCAGCAGAGCCTCCGCCGGGTCGGTGAGGCCGGTCTCCCCGTCGGGCAGGGGCAGCTCGAACCACACCGTCTTGCCTCGCGGGGTGCGCCGGGAACCCCAGGCGGCGCTGAGCAGACCGACGAGCTGGAGGCCGCGGCCGCCCTCGTCGGTGTCGCGGGCGCGGCGGCGGCGCGGCTGGACGAGCCCGGAGTCCCACACCTCGCAGACCAGCGTCCGGTCGAGCAGCAGCCGGAGTCTGATCTCGCCCTCGCCGTATCGCAGGGCATTGGTGACCAGCTCGCTGACGAGGAGCTCCGTCGTGTCGACCAGCGGCTCCAGGTCCCAGCTCAGCAGTTGGGCGCGGGCCTGTTCGCGGGCGCGGCCGACGCTGCGCGGCTCGCGCGGCAGGGTCCAGTCGCCGACGGACTCGGCGGGCAGGCCCTGGACGCGGGCCATCAGCAGCGCGATGTCGTCCTCGCCGTGGTGCGTGTCGAGGGTGTTGAGGACGTGGTCGCAGACGTCCTCCAGGTCCCGATGGGTGTCGGCGCGCGCCGCCGTCCTCGAGGAGTGGCGGTCGGGCGACGGGCGGCCGGGATCGGTCAGGGCGCCGACGAACGCCTGCAGGCCCTCGTCCAGCGGGTGGTCACGGGACTCCACCAGGCCGTCGGTGTAGAGGGCGAGGAGGGCGCCCTCCGGGAGTTCGACCTCCACCTCCTCGAACGGCTCCCCGCCGACGCCGAGCGGCATGCCGGGCGGGACGTCCAGCATCAGGGCGGCCTCGCCGGGTTCGACGAGCACCGGGGGCAGGTGGCCGGCGTTGGCGAAGGTGCACCTTCGGGTGACCGAGTCGTAGACGGCGTAGACGCAGGTTGCCAGGTAGACCTCGGAGAGGTCGGCCTCGCGTGGTCTGCGGGCCGCGCGCGTCGCCTGCTGGACGCCTCCGGGCGCGCCGAGCCCGCGCGCGATCTCGTCCAACTGGGAGAGCACCTCGGCCGGTTCCAGGTCCAGCAGGGCCAGCGTCCGCACCGCCGTGCGGAGTTCGCCCATGGCCACGGCGGCGCGCAGACCGCGGCCCATGACGTCGCCGACGACCAGGGCGGTGCGGTGGCCGGGGAGTTCGATGACGTCGAACCAGTCACCGCCGACCTCACTGGGCCGTGCGGTGGCCGAGTTGCCGGGCAGGTAGCGGCAGGCGATGTCGAGGCCGGAGGCCTCCGGGTCGCCGGGCGGCAGCAGGGACCGTTGCAGTATCAGCGCCCGCTCGTGCTCACGCCGGTACAGGCGGGCGTTGTCGATGCAGACGGCGGCGCGGGCGGCGAGCTCGACGGCGAGGCCCCGGTCGCGCTCCCCGAACGGCTCGCTGCCCTTGGTCCGCGCGAACTGCGCCAGTCCCACGACCGTGTCGTGGGCGACCATCGGCACGGCCAGCGTGGACTGCACCAGGCCGCCGTCCTCGCCGGGGACGGCCTGCGGGCGCGCGGTGCGCAGGGCGTCCGCGCAGGGCGAGTTGAAGGGGTAGTGGTGCACGGCGCCGACCGCCACGGACGCGCCGACGCCGGTGAACGGCGCGTCGGAGACGGCGCTGGCGAAGGCGACCCGGCGCAGTTCGGCGCTGCCGTCGGCCAGCCCCTGCGGGGTCTCGTCACCGACCAGCAGCCCCTGGTACAGGTCGACGGTGGCGAGGTCGCAGAAGCCGGGGACGACCACGTCGAGGAGTTCGCGGGCGGTGGTCTCCAGGTCCAGGGAGTTGCCGATACGGGCGCCGGCCTCGTTGAGGAGGGCGAGGTTGCGCCGTGCGGCGGCGGCCTCGCGGGCGGCGGCGCGGCGGGCGGTGATGTCGGTTCCGAGCCAGGCGATGCCGATGGGGCGGCCGGATCCGCTGTGCACCCGGTAGAGGTTGACGGACCAGTGGCGGCGCTCCTCCGAGCCCGGTACGAAGCCCGTCACGTGCATGTCGGTGATGGACTCGCCGGACTCCAGGACCCGGCGCAGGGTCGCGGCGACCCGCTCGGCCTCGGCGCGGGGCAGGTAGTCGTGCACGCCCTTGCCGCGGTGGTCGTCCGGTGTGCCGCCGAAGGTGGAGGCGAACCGCTGGTTGGCGCGGCGCACCCGCAGGTCGGGGTCGATGAGCAGGAAGCCGAACGGAGATTGTCCGAAAATTGCCTGCGATGCGGCGAGATCGGTCTCGATGCTGCGCAGGGTGCGGACATCGACGACGATACAGACTGCGGCCTTGTCGCCCTCAGCCGTCCGGGTCGGCATCACGTAGACCTCGGCCAGTGCCCGTGCGCCGCGTACGCCGTCCTCGGTGGCCGGCATCCGGAAGGGGACCACGCCGGTCCACTCCCGGCCGTCCAGGATCTCGGCCATCTTCCGCTGGCCCCGCTCGCGAAGGTCGGGGTCGATGAAGGACTCGATCGGGTCCATGCCGACGGCGCGTTCGGCGGGGATGCCGAAGAGCTGCTCGGCGCGCAGGCTCCACTGGTCGACATGACCGTCGGAGCCGATGGAGAAGGACGCGAGCTTGATGTAGTCGTACATGGAGCCGGGCGGACTGCTCTGCCACATCGCGTCCACGGGCGGCACCTCGTCGGCGGCAGTACCGACCGCGGTGTCCGTCCTCGCGCCGTCCGACGGGTCCTCGGACTCCGTGGCCTTCGCTGGTATCTCGCTCACGCGAACCGTCCCCTCCAGCTCACCGCGCCCGGCACCGGTCACCTGGGGCGGCTGCCCACAGTATCCAGCACTACGGTGCCGCACAACACGGTGTTCACGATCACAGGACCATCCCGATGTCTTTCGGTCCGGCCGTGGCAACACAACCAGTCTTCTAACCAGGCAAGACCCGGTCGAATCACGCCCGTCGGCAACCGGCACCGACCAGAACCGGCCGTACGCCGGTACGGCCGGGCGGCTGGGCCCCCCGTCACCGCGGCACTGCCAGTTCGAACCAGACCGTTTTGCCGGCCGCGCCCGGGCGGCTGCCCCAGCGGCGCGAGGAGGAGGCCACCAGTTGCAGCCCGCGGCCGCTCTCGTCGTCGGGGCGGGCGGGGCGTTCGCGGGGCGGATCGGGCAGCGAGTCGGAGACCTCCACCACCAGCACGTCCGGCAGCCCCGCGGGTCGCACCAGCCGAACTCCGATGGGACCTTCGGCGTGCCGCAGGGAGTTGGTGACCAGTTCGCTCACCAGCAGGGCCGCGGTGTCGGCGACGCCGTCGAGGTGCCAGGTGTGCAACTGGCTGCGGACGACGGCGCGGGCAGCACGCACGACGCCGGGATGCGCGGGGAACGTCCACTCGGCGCAGTCTTCTTCGGTGTCGATCACGCCGATCACTTCCCAGGCCAGCGAAGCCGCCCATGTCCTGTTTCATGGGGTTAATGGGCACATACCCGGTATCAGGGAGCCAGTACCGCGCGGGACCCCGCGCAGTGGCACGAATGGCGCACGCGCGCCCGGCACGAATCCTCACGCGCCCGGCGCGGATCCTCACGCAGCCCGGCGAGACGAGCCCTACGCGTCCGCCCCGGAAACGTGAGCCCTACGCGCCTGGGCGACGCGAGCCCTACGCGCTCCGGGCCTCCCCCGGGCCGCCGCCGAGGCGGGTGAGCGTCGCGCGTACCGCGGGGACGTCCTGGTCCAGCCAGGGCACGTCCCAGATCTCGGCGGGGGCGAGCCAGCGCAGTTCGTCGTGGTCCTCGAGCGGCCGGGGACGGGCGGAGCCGGGGCGCAGACGGGCGGTCCAGACCTGCAGTTCGTACGGGGGCCGCAGTGGCCAGCTGCCCGGAACGCGCTCCACGGGCTCGGCGTCCACGCCGAGTTCCTCGCGCAGTTCGCGTACGAGGGCGGCCTCGGGGCGCTCACCGGGCTCCACCTTGCCGCCCGGCAGCTCCCAGCGACCGGCCAGTTCGGGCGGCGCGCTGCGGCGCGCGGCGAGCAGGCGGCCACCGTCGAGCAGGGCGGCACCCACCACCACGGTCCGTTCGGTCATGCGCCGGAGCCTACGGCAGAGCGACCGGGGCGGGCGAAGGGGTTCGCAGGCGGGCCGGCGGCGAGCTCGGGGGCGTAGGCCGACGGGTTCCGCAGAAGATGACGAGGAGTTCGAAAAGACGTAGGCAAAGGAGTCAAGCAGCTCTGAAGCGTTGACGCGGGGATCGGCCAGGAGTCCGAAAGGGGCCGCCGAAAAGCCGCAACAGGAAACTCACAACGGGAGCGAGAGAGGGTCAGTCGGCGGTGCTCCTGCCGTTGCCGTTCTGGCCGAGGTGCTCGACCCAGTAGAGCTGCTTGCGGCCCTGACCGTCGAGGCTGTCCGCTATCTTCTGGGCCTCGGCGCGGGTGGCGTACCGGCCCACGCGGTAGCGATTGCCGTTGTCGTCCTGCCGTATGACGAGCCAGGGAAGAATGACCGTGCCGTCGTTCATCGTGCCCCACCGCTCCTTCCCGCCCCGGCCCGGCCGCTTCCCGCTTCCGGACCCCGCCGCGCCCCGCCCGCTAAGGAAACCGCAATTCGCATATGCCCGAGCCTACGCCTAACCTTCACGCACCGAATACGCCTTTTCACAAAGAGGTACACAACCAGCCGGTAACCAGCCAGTACGCAGGGGGCGCACGGTGACGAACGCGCCGTCCGTGGGCACCCGGGGGTCCGGTCGGGGGCATGCGGCAGCCGCCGGGGCGACCTGCGAAAACGGCCAGAATCGAGCGCCCGCACGGGGCGGGCGCCCGGCGGACGGCACCGGCGACCGCCTCGGGGGCGTGCACGGGCGTGCACTACCTCACCGGCAGCGACACCCGTCCCTTCACTTCACCGGCAGGTGGTACGCCATGCGGTAGCGGTCGGCGGGGACTACCACGTCCGCGGTCTCCACGGGGCGGCCGGAGGCGTAGAAGGTGCGCTGGATGACCAGCACGACATGGCCGGGGACTCCCCCCAGGGCGAGCAGTTCCTCGGCGAGACCGGGACGGGCGCCGACCTCCTCGGTGACGTTGTCGACGATGACGTCGATGGCGCGCATGCGCTCGACGACGCCCATGCCGCCGAGCGGGCCCTCCTCGGGCAGCATGACGGGAGTGCGGCCGGTCACGGCAAGCGGTTCCCAGGAGGTGGAGAGCATCATCGCCTCGCCGGCATCCCGGAACACGTACTTGGTGCACATCACGCGGTCGCCGGGCCGGATGCCGAGCCGCTCGGCGATCGCACCGCCGGCCTCGGTCTGCGCGCTGCTGGACTCCCAGGTGCCACGCGCCTCGGCGTCCGTCTGCTCCTGCCGGAAGGGGGTCGCCCCGCCGGCCGGGCGGAATCCGGAGCGGGAGATCCGGCGGGGCACGGGGCGCTCGCGCACATACGTCCCCGAGCCGGAGCGGCCCTCGACGAGCCCCTCGGCCATGAGCACCTTGCGCGCCTCCAGGGCGACCGTGTCCGAGACGCCGTACTCCTCGCGGATTCTGGCCTGGGAGGGCAGGCGGGTATGCGGGGGCAGCAGACCGTCGACGATCTTCTTGCGGAGATCACCCGCGACGCGCAGGTACGCCGGCTGCTCACCGAAAGTCACTGGCCGCTCCTATCAGGTTGTACAGACAGCAACAGCCTGGCAACCGTAGGTTGTGACACGCAAGCAAAGGCCAGACAATCACTCGATGTGATGACATGCGGTGTCGGGGGGATTACCCAGGCACTTTCTCCCCGCCATGGCCGACGCCACACCTCGGCGCCGCTCACCGGCCCCTCCCCGCCCCGCGGTGCCGGACCCCGCCAAGCGACGGCCGGGCCCAGAGCCTTGCACGCGGTGACCGCTTCCCGACGGACCGGGAGGCGGCCGCGGCGCCGGGGCCGAGCAGATCTTCCGATGCGGGCGACGATAGCCTTCGCGTGGGATTTTGCGGCGCGGCGGGGGGACGGAAACAAAATGCAGGCGGGCGTGGGGACGGCCGACGCGATCGGCGGGGCGACCCCTGAAATCGACGGGACGGTCCGGGCCGTCAACGGGCTGACCGCCCGCTGGGCGGAAGCGACCACGGGCGGCACCGTCCACTCGGCGGCCGGGGTCTGGCCGCTGCTGGCGTTCCTCGCCGACGGCGCGACGGGACCGGCGCGCACCGAGCTGGCCCGGGCGGTGGGGCTGCCCGCCGGCCAGTCGGCCGCCGCCGCACGGGAGTTGCTGGCAGCACTGCGGACCGTGCCGGGGCTGGGCGCGGCCCTCGGGCTGTGGACCAGGCACACCCTTCCGCTCCGCGAGGAGTGGCGGGCGGGGCTGCCGGCCGAGGCGCACGGCGTGCTCGGTGACGACCCCGAGGCCACCGGGCGGGCGCTGGACACCTGGGTGGCGGAGCGCACCGGCGGGCTGATCGGACGTATGCCGGTCGCGCTGACGCCGGACACCGTACTGGTCCTGGCGAGCGCGCTGGCCCTGCGCACCGACTGGCAGCGCCCCTTCGACGAGCGGATGCTGCAGCCCGACGCCGGACCTTGGCGGGGCCGCACCCTGCTCGGGCTGCACCGCAGGAGCATCCGGCTGGACCGCATCGGAGCGACCGACACGCCCGCCGGGTACGTCACCAGGCTCACGGTGCCCGGCGACAACGGCATCGACGTCCATCTGCTGCTGGGCGAGGAGCGGATGACGCCCGGCCAGGTGCTGGGGGCGGGCATCAACCTGCTGGGCGGTGCGCACCGGCCGGTGTCCGGCGCCCTGCTCCCGCACGGAAACGCCGGCCCCGGTCTGCGCGTCGAACAGGAGCCCTGCACCACCCCCCAGCCACCGCTGCTGGACGTCACGACCGTGGCGTACGAGGTGACGGCGCACCACGATCTCGCGGCCCTGCACCAGCTCTTCGGGCTGAGCGCGGCCACCGACCCCGGACAGGGGCACTTCCCCGGCATCAGCGACGCCCCCCTGGCCCTCGGGTCGGCCCGGCAGTCCGTCGTCGCCCGGTTCGGCGCCCTCGGCTTCCGCGCCGCCGCGGCGACGGCCGTCGCCGCCGTGCCCGGGGGCGGCCCGCCCCAGTACCGCCACACCACCACCGTCGTCCGGGCCACGTTCGACCGGCCCTTCGGCTTCCTCGCCGTCCACCGTCACACGCGCCTCGCCCTCGTGGCCGGCTGGGTCACCGACCCGACGCCGTACGCGCACTCGGCGGCCTACGGCCCTGGGTGACCTGCAGAACCGCGGCGCCGCTCTAACCTGCGCTCATGACACCTCTGCCGGACCGCTACTGCCCCGTCGACGGCGTCCGCATCCCCGGCGACTCCCTCGCCTGGTGCTGCCCGTCCTGCCATGGCCCCCTCGATCTCGACTTCGCCCCCACCCCGGCGCCGTTGAAGTCCCTCACCGGGCGGGTGAACTCCCTGTGGCGGTACACCGAGACGCTGCCGCTGTCGGCGCCCTCGGTGTCGCTCGGCGAGGGCCGCACCCCGCTCGTCCCGCTGACCGACGGCATCTCGGCGAAGCTGGACTTCCTGATGCCGACGCTGTCGTTCAAGGACCGGGGCGCGGTGATGCTGGCCGAACTGGCGCTGCGTGCGGGGCCGCGCCGGGTGGTCGCGGACAGCAGCGGCAACGCCGGTACGGCGGTCGCCGCGTACTGCGCCCGGGGCCGGCTGCCGTGCACGGTGTACGTGCCCGAGGGCACGTCGGCGAAGAAGCTGGAGCAGATCGAGGCGCACGGCGCGCGGGTGGAGGTGGTCGACGGCGGCCGCGAGGCGGCGGGTGCGGCCGCCCGGCGGGCGGCGAACGAGCCGGACACCTTCTACGCCTCGCACGTCTTCAACCCGTACTTCCTGCACGGCACCAAGACCTACGTCCACGAACTGTGGGAGGACCTGGGCGGACGGCTGCCGGAGGTCCTGGTCGTGCCGGTGGGCAACGGCACGCTGCTGCTGGGCGCGGCGCTGGCGGTCGCCGAGCTGTACTCGGCCGGCCTGCTGGACCGGCGTCCGGCGCTGTGGGCGGTGCAGGCGGCGGCGGTCGCTCCGCTCGCCCGGGCGTGGGAGGAGGGCGCGGAGGACGTGGCCGAGCCGATCGCCGCGGCCCCCACGTTCGCCGAGGGCATCGCCATCGCGCGACCGCCCCGGGCCCGTCAGATCCTGCGCGCGGTACGCAACTCGGGGGGCACCTTCCGGACCGTCACGGAGGACCAGATCCGGCACGCCCAGCTGGACCTCGCCTCCCGGGGCCTCTACGTGGAGTCGACGGCGGCCGTCTGCTGGGCGGCGGTGCGCGAGGGGGCGCTCGGGGGCAAGTCGGCGGTGGTGCCGCTGTGCGGGGCGGGGGTGAAGTCCGGGCTGGCGCGGGCGTAGACCGAACCGCCTGGCCGGCCCGGCGTCCGGGCCGGCCGGGCGGTGCGTTGGCTCGGGCGCGGGGCCTCGGATGCGGGGCCTCGGGCGCGGGGCCTCGGGCGCGGGGCCTCAGGTGCCGCGCCTCAGGTGCGTTCCTTCTCCAGCAGGGCCACGCAGCGGCCCAGGAGTCCGGTCAGTGCCGTGCGTTCCTCGTCCGTGAACTCGGCGGCCAGGGCCCGCTCCACGCGTACCGCGCGGGCGTCGGCGCCGGCCATCACGGTGCGGCCCGCAGTTCGACAAGGGCGGCCCGATGGGCCCGGGGACACCGGAGACACCGTTCACGGTGGCCTGGGTCAGCGGGATCTGACGGGCCGGCGGGCACGGCGCTGCCGGCGCGCGCCCGCGGGTGCCGGAGGGACGCAGGCCGCGGCGGCCGTGCGGGAGGCCTGCGCGGCCCGGCTCAGCACCTGGTGCTGGGCACGATGAGCACAGGTGGGGCTACGCCGTGGCCGCAGCCGCCAGTTGCCCGTCCGGCACCGCCGGTGACGAGGGCTCCGGTTCCTCGACCGGCAGGTCGAGCGTGCAGTCGCGGATCAGGTTGTGGAAGGAGAACCGGGCCGGGGTGTCCTCCCGGATGAGGTTGTTGTCGATCAGTACGTCGAAGTGGCGCTCCACGTCGCCGACCGGCAGCCCGGTGACCGCGGCCGCGTGATCGACGTCGTACGACGGGGACGGGTGCCGGCTGATGAGCCGGCTGAACCACCGCTGGGAGGGGTTCAGATGCTGGTAGGACGTGCGCAGCATGGACATCAGGTCGCGGTCGGCGGTCTGCAGGCAGCGGGTCCGCTGCGGGGTGCTCGCGAGCCGGTCGACGAGGTCCGCGATGGCCCACGCGGGCCGGCCGCACAGCCGGGTCGCCGCGATACGGATGGCCAGCGGCAGCCGGCCGCACAGCTCGACGGCCCGGTCGACCTGCTCGGGCTCACGGGCGGCGCGCTGCTTTCCGGCGATGCGGACGAACAGTGACACCGCGTCCTCGTGCGGCAGGACATCCAGCCACAGCGGCAACGCGCCGTCCAGCGCGGTGAGTTTGCGGCGGCTGGTCACCAGGACGAGCGCGCCGCCGGTGCCGGGCAGCAGCGGCGTCACCTGGGCGGTGTCCGCCGCGTCGTCCAGGACCACCAGGCACCGCTCGCCCGCCAGCCGCGACCGCCACAGGGCGCTGCGCTCCTCCAGGCTGCCGGGGATCTCCTCGGGGGGCACGCCGCTCGCCTGGAGGAGGGTGGCGAGCGCCTGTTCGGGGGGCAGTGGCGGCCGGTGCGCGCTGAAGCCGTGCAGTCCGATGAAGTACTGGCCGTCCGGGTAGCGGGTCGTGACGCGGTGGGCGACGTGGACGGCGAGGGTGGTCTTGCCCACGCCGCCCATCCCGTCCACCGCGATCATCAGGGGCGACTCGCCGTGCTCCTGTCCGGCCGCGTCCAGCAGGGAGTCCAGCTCGTCGGCGCGGCCGGTGAAGTCGGTCAGGTCATGGGGCAGGTAGTTCACATAGTTCCCGCACCGGCCCGAGGCGGGCGCGGCCAAGCGGTGTGCGGGGCGCTCCTCGCGCTGCGTCCGCTCCGGGCTCACCGCGAGGCCGGCCGCGCCGGGGCCGTGCGCCGCCGGGGAGTCGGCGAGGATCTCCGCGTGCAGCGACCGCAGGTGCTGGCTCGGCTCCAGGCCGAGTTCCTCCGCCAGGAACCGCCGGCCGACGTCGTAGACCGCGAGGGCGTCGGCCTGCCGGCCGCTGCGGAAGAGGGCGAGCATCAGGCTGCCGCGCAGCGAGTCACGCAGCGGGTACTCGGCGAGAAGCGCGTGCAACTCCCCCACCAGCGAGCTGGTTTCGCCGTTGCGCAGCCGCAGGGCCATGAGGTCCTCGAGGGCGGTCAGCCGCTGCTCGTTGAGTTTGACCGCGGCCGAGGCGACCGCCGGGCAGGGGATGCCGGCGAAGGCGTCGCCGCGCCAGAGATCCACCGCCGACTGCAGTATCCGGACGGACTCGGTGAGCCGTCCTTCCCGCTCGGCCGTCTTGGCGGCACGGACCCGTTTGGCGAAGCGGTGGGCGTCCACGGCGTCGTCGGGGACCATGAGCCGGTACCCGACGTCCATGGTCACCAGGCTGGTGTCCTCGGCCGCGGACAGGATGCGGCGCAGGTCGCGGATGGCGTTGTGGACCTGCGGGCGTGCCGACGGCGGCGGGTCCTCCCACAGCTCGTCCACCAGCACATCCACCGGCACCACCCGGTTGGCGTTCAGGAGCAGCAACGCCAGGAGTTTCTGCTGGCGCCTGCCCCGCACGCGGACCGGTTCACCCGCCTCGCGCGTCTCCAGCGAACCCAGAACGAGGAATTCCATTTCTTCTGTCCCCCGATGTGCTTCGGCGGTTCAGCACCGGATCCGCGGGATGCTCACTTTCCCCAGGTGACGTCGTCCGGGGTCTCGACCGTCGTGGTGGCACTTTGCTCGGCCTCGACTACTCCGGGAATGTGCTGAACGTGGTCCACGAAGCTCACCGTCAATGTCATTCCGGCCGCGGCGAGAAGGGCGGAGGCGACGATTCTGGAGACACGGGTAGCCGGCACGGAATTATCTCCTTCGGTGACGAGCGGATTTCAGGGGCGATTCCCTGGGGTTCATCGGCTGCTCTCGTTTCCGCCGATGTCTCCACTGTGCTCGACCGCCGGGCCGGAGGGAACAGAGATCGACTGGACGGAACATGCACTGTCCTAAGACGTCCACCGCGACCTGCGGCGACGGACGGCTCAGGTGTCCCACCAGGGGCCGGGCACCAGGACGGCCTCGGCGGTCACGACCTGGAATCCGCGCAGGTCGGGGTGGTGCGCCACGGCCCGTTCCGCGAGCCGCCCGGCGCTGTCCTCGGCCGCGGCGAGACTGCCGGCGAGCAGGAAAAGGCCCAGCGTGACCTCTCCGCGAGGGCCCTTGTGGACCGTGACGTGCTCAAGGCCGTCCTCTCTTTCCGCGCACGACGTGACGATCGCGGCCAGGTCGGGCCGATCCGCTGTGCCGTCCGGGCCCTGAAGGCGCACGTGAATCAGATACATGTGTTCATCTTCTGCGCTGGAATTCCGCAGGGCAGCAGGTCGGGGTGGACGGTTTGTGCCATGGCATAAAAAGTCACTCGTGGCGCCGGGCCGGAGGGCATAAATTGGCCAGGATGTGAGGGTGCCGGCCACCGGGGCCGGTGCATTCACCGGCCAAGGACCGCCCGGCCGCCACCCGGCCGCCACCTGCCGTGGGCAGGCGTATGCCACCCCCCGACGGCCCTCGCGTACGCGGTGCGCGGGCCGCGGCGCAGTTGGTTGAACGTTGGCCAAATTGGCCGGAACCGGCCGCACCGTCATCTCCGGAGCATCGGGAGTTCAACATCAGTAAGCTCAGGGGCACTAAGTTTCGAACTCAGTGAGTTTGATGATGCCAGGGGGACTGCATCATGTTGGACGTTCTGGGACTCGATGCTGAAGCCGAAGCCATCTACCGGGGGATGCTGACCAATCCCCTGGACGGTGTGGCGGCGCTCGCTGCCCGGCTGGGCCTGACGGAGGAACGAATACGAAGAGGACTGGACCGGCTCAGTGAACTGGCGCTGATCCAGCCTTCGGGCAGGGAGGGCATAGGGTTCCGGGCGATAGACCCGGAGACGGCGATGGAGGTGCTGCTGGCCCGCCAGCAGGCGGAGTTGGCGGCCCAGCAGATGCGGGTGGAAGCCTCCCGTGCCGCGGCCGCCCAGCTGATCGCGGAGTGTTCGGCGCTGCGCCCGCGCGCCCTGGACCAGACCTCCGAGCAGTTGCTGGGGCCCGACGCGATCCGGGAGCGGCTCGCGCAGCTCGCCGGTTCCGCGCGGACCGAGGTCACCACCTTCGCTCCGGGCGGCGCGCATTCGGCCGAGGACCTCGCGGCCAGCCGCAGGCCCAACGCCGACCTGCTCGGCCGCGGGGTGCGGATGCGCACCGTCTACCTCGACAGCGTGCGCAACCACGCGCCCACGCTGGAGCACGTCAGCTGGCTGCACCAGCACGGCGGGCAGGTCCGCACCGTGCCCGACCTGCCGATCCGCATGATCATTTTCGACCGGAGCCAGGCGGTGCTGCCGATCGACACCAGCGACGCCCGGGCCGGCGGGGTGGTGCTGCGCGGCGCCGGGACGGTCGCGGCGCTGTGCGCCCTGTTCGAGAGCGTGTGGAGCACGGCGATCCCGCTGGGCAGCACCCCCAAGTGCGGGGCGAAGGACATGCCGCCGCAGGAGCGCGCGGTGCTGAAGATGCTCGCCCAGGGCTACACCGACGAGGCCATCGCCAAACGCCTCGGCGTCTCGCCCCGCACGGCCCGCCGGATCGCCGCCAATCTGATGGAACGCCTGGACGCCCGCAGCCGCTTCGAGGCCGGAGTCCACGCCGTGCAGGACGGCTGGCTCCCCTCCTCGCGGTGACCGCGGGCGCCCCGGTCGCACCGGTCCCTCCCCGTCAGGCCGCGGCCGCGCTCCGGCGGGCCTCGCGACGGTCCGCGGCGAGCAGTGCCAGGGCGGGGAGCAGTGTGACGGCGTAGACGCCGAGGAGCCAGGCGAAGGAGTGCGCGAAGGCGCCCGGCACCAGCCCGTGGCGCTGCCGTGCCGCCGCGTCCAGGATCACCGTCACCACGGCCAGGGCGACGGCGCCACCGATCCGCTGGATCAGGTTGAGCTGCGAGGAGGCGTCCGGGATGGACTGCGGCCGGATCGACTGGAACGCCCGGGTCATGGCGGGCACGATGGTCAGGCCCGTGCCCAGGCCGCGGACCATGAGGCTGGCGCACAGCAGCGGATACGGCGTGTGCGCCGACAGCCCGGTCAGGGGCACGGTGGCCAGCATGGTGAGCGAGATGCCGACGACCACGGTGCCGCCCCCGCCCAGCCGCTTCATCAGAACGCGGCACAGCCAGGCCGCGGAGACCACGCCGAGACCTCCGGTGGACATCAGCAGACCGGTCGTCACGGCGCTCTCGCCGCGCGCGGACTCGAAGTACAGCGGAATGAGCATCATCGGCGAGTAGAGAACGAAGCCCAGGCAGAAGATGTTCACCGCGGCCGTGCGGTAGACGCGGTGGGCGAACAGGCGCAGGTCCAGCAGCGGGAAGCGGGCGCGCAGCTGGCGCACCACGAACACGGCGCCGCTCAGCACGGCGAGGGCCAACGGCAGCAGCAGGGACGGCCGGGCGTGCAGGCCCACGCCGGAGAAGGCGTGGACGGCCAGCACCGTGCTCACCGTGCAGGTGGCCGAGGACAGCAGTCCCACCACGTCCAGCGGCTTGGCCTCGTTGCCGGCCGGGGTGTCCTTGCGGACCCAGCGCAGGGTGACGGCCAGCAGGGCCGCGCACAGCGGCACGTTGACCGCGTACACCGCGGACCATCCCCCCGCCTGGACCAGCAGGCCGCCGATCGTGGGCCCGAGCAGCGGGCTGATCAGCATGACACTGCCGTTCAGTCCCTGTACCCGGCCCAGGTGTTCGCGCGGTACGCCGGTGGTGAGCAGGATCGTCGAGACGGGGGTGAGCACACCGGCGGCGGCGCCGGACACACCGCGCGCGGCGATCAGCTCGGGAAGCGTCTGGCTGAACGCGCAGGCCGCCGAGCCCAGCGCGAACAGCACGGTGGCACCGGCGAACACGCGCTTGACGCCGAACCGGGTGGCCAGCCAGCCGGTGGCGGGCATCAGGGCCGCCAGGGCGATCAGGTACGTGGTCACCACCCACTGCACCTGGTTGATGGCGCCGAAGCGGGCGGTGGTGTCCTGCAGGGACACATTGACGATGGTGGTGTCGAGCAGGGCGAGGAACCCGCCGGTGATGGCGGCGGCGATGGTCAGGGCGGTCGGGCCGGACGGGCCCGAGGACGCGGCGGGCGCGGCGGGCGCAGTGGACGGGGAGGGCTCGGCCTGGGCCTCCTCGGCCTCGGCCGGTGCGGGGGCCGCTTCCGGCTGCTCCGAGTCCGCAGCCGGGGCCTCAGGGCTCTGCGGAGGACTCGGCGCCTCTTCGTTGGTCGGATTGGTCAGCGACATGTGGGCGCATCCTTAGGAAGTCAACAGGTGGGAAAGCCGGTTCAGTCCGCCGACATGAGCGCGTGCTCGATCCCGTCGAGGACCGCCTCGCCCGCCGCGCGGGCCCCGGGGCGGTTGCGGCACGAGAGGGTCAGCTCGGTGGCGTCGTCGATCTGGCAGGCGCTCAGGAACATCTCGGCGTAGGGCACGAGCATCGGCAGCGTGGAGAACGCGGTGGGCCGGAACCGGTCGGTGCGCAGCTCGTCGGTGTCGATCCGGCCGTGGTCGGTGATGATCGCCGTACAGGGGAAACGGGTGCCGTCCAGCTCCTGCGCCTCGCGCAGCGAGTTGGCGAACGGGTTCTGGCGCAGGAAGTCGCGGCTGAGCGAGGCGACTTCGCGCCTCTGCAACAGCGCCCGCACGATCCGGCCGTGCAGCGACTTCCAGCTCTCGTCGCGCTCGAAGTCCAGCACCAGCTGGGAGGTCAGGTTGGCGCTGGAGCGCACCGAGCGGTCGTGCCGGCGCAGGTCCACCGGCACGACCAGGCGGCCGGTGCCGGTGGCCAGGTGCGCGGAGAGGGCGGCGGCCACGCGGGCGGTGACCGCCGACGGGCAGGCCCGCACGCGCCGCCGGATCCACAGCGGGGTGCCGTCGGCCGGACCGTCACCGAGCAGGGCGGGGAAGCCCGCGAGCCGGGCGGCCGGCTGGGCAGGGGGCACCTTTCCGGCCGCGGTACGGAAGTGGGTGTCGTCGACCACCGAGTCGGCACCGACCGGCTCCTCGCCGCGCAGCACCCGGAACACGTCGGCGGTCCACTGCCGCAGGCCCCGGCCGTCGGTGACGATGTGACTGGCGCGCACGAACAGCCGGGTCACCGCTCCCCCGCTGAGGCCGGCCTCGCAGACCGGGCCGGTGACGACGTCGAGGTCCCGGTGGAAGAACGGGTCGTCGAAGCCGGTGTCCTCGGGCAGTTCCACGACCGGCGGCGGGGGGCCGTCGGCGCGCCAGGCCGCGGCCCGCCGCCGTACCGCGAGGCCCGGGTTGGCGAGCGTGGCGGCTCGTACGGCCTCGCGCAGGGCGTCGGGGTCGATACGGCCCTCGCCCTCGACGACCATCTGGATCAGCTGCGGGGTGCCGGTCGCCGCCGCGTTCAGATAGCCGCGCTCGATCTGGGAGATGCGGCGGGTGTAGGGCCGCAGTGCCGTTGCCGTCGCTGTCATGCCGCCTCCTTCGGGGTCGGGGCGCCGGTACCGTCCGGCCGCCGCCGCACGTGCACGGGCACGGGCTCGTCGGCCGCGAGGGCGAGGTGCATCGAGGAGCCGAGCGTGGTCGAACGCACCGCGCAGCCCGGGACGTTGGTGGACCGCCAGCCCGGCCGCCAGGCAGGCAGCCGGACCCCGGCGAAGGTCTCCTTCGTGACGTGCGAGGCCTTGATGAGCGCCTCGCACTCGGCGAAGTCCCGGATGGTGGCGGGTTCGGGCCGGCCGAGCAGGGTGCCGAGCCAGCGCATGGCGTACGGCCGCTCGCGTTCGTCCTGGAGGTCCACTCCCACGTGCGGGCCGGTGGACAGGGCGACGGCACTGTACTCGTCGCAGTGCGCCACCGAGACGAAGAGGCCGTACGCCGGGACGCTCCAGCGCTTGTGCACGTCCCGGGCGAGGTCCCGGGCGGTGATGTCGAGCCCGTACACGCCACGGACGGCCTCGATGATCAGGGACCGGCCGGAGCGGCTGAGCCGGTGCCCCATCCGGTCGCGGGGGAGGTGGGGGTGGTGGGTGACCAGGCAGTCGATCACCGCGGGCCGGTGAGGGTGCCGGGCCCCGGGGGCTGTGCCCCCGGGACGGTCCGGCCTTTCCTCAGCCGCGTCCGTGCCCACGTCCATCAGCGCCGCGCCCATCACGCCTCCGCGTCGAACACGGCAGCCGCGTACGAGCCGCCGTAGGCGAAGCTGGACAGCAGCAGCCTGCCGTGCGGTGCGTCACCGCTCAGCGCGGCCACCAGACCGAGTGCCCCGGCGCTGCCGTACGTCTCCCCCAGCAGCGCCTTCGGTGCGACGGACGGGCGGTCGGCGAGACCGGCCAGGCGCAGCGCCCGGGCCTGGGCCAGGTCGACCAGGCTGTACCCGGAGGCGGCCGAGACGACGGTGCCGATCTCGTCGGGGGTGACCTCGGCCTCGGCCATCGCCGCGCGCAGGGCCCGTGCCCAGGCCTCTCCGTCGCGGCCGATGCGGCCGATGCCCGCCGGCTCGCCCGAGGCGCCGTATCCGAGGACCCGGGCCAGGACGTCCGCACCGCGGGCGGCGGCCGACTCCCGGCTCTCCAGCAGGATCGCGGCGGCCCCCTCGCTGAGCACCATTCCGGTACGGCCGCCGGGGACCACCCGCGCGGTGCGGGCGTAGCCGGGCAGCCCGGCCTGGGTGGCCAGCGCCTGCTCGGGGAACTCGTCGGCGATCACGACCATGATCCGGTCGCACGCGCCGCGGGCGATGACGCGGGCCGCGAGCTGGAGGGCCAAGACCGAGCTGGTGCCGCCGTTGGCGATGGTGGCGGTGTAGCCGCGGTAGCGGTGCAGCATCGCCACGTGTCCGGCGGCCGCGTTGACGACCGTGTTGGCGAACAGGGCGGGGTTGGCGCCGTTGATGCCCCGCTGGAGTACGCCCTTGTGGAACTGGAGGACCGAGGTGACCGGTCCGTAGCCGGTGGCGAACACGATGCCGGTGCCCTCGGCCTCGGTCCGCGACGGCTTGCCGTGCCGGCCGTACAGGTCGGCGACCGCGGCGGCGGCCAGCAGGCTCAGCGGGTCCATCCGGCGGGCGCGGCTGGGGTTGATGCCCCGGGAGGCGGACTTGACGTCGATCCGGCCGACCGGAACCTCGCCGATGCCCTCGACGTGCTCGACGCCGGTGAAGCAGGGGCGTTCGCCGTTCAGGGCGGCGACGAGGCCGGCGGTGTTGCCGGCCGCGCCCGCCAGGCCCGCCACGCCGGTGACGACGACGTCGTGGACGGACTCCGTACGACGCGGGGCCGAGCCGGGCCGGCCCGGCCGGTTGAGGACGACGGAGGCGTTGTTGCCGCCGAAGGCGAAGGAGTTGGAGAGCACCACCTCGGGCGCCGCCGCGCGCCCCGCGTCCGGGACGACGTCCAGGCCGAACGGCTGCTCCACGCCCCGGGTGTTGATCGTCGGGGGCAGCGTCCCGCGGTCGATCGCCAGGGTGCTGACGACCGCCTCCACGGCGCCGGCGGCGCCGAGGGTGTGCCCGATGATCGACTTGGTGGAACTGGCCGGCGGGACGGACGAGCCGAACAGCAGCTTGACCGCCTTGGGTTCGGAGGCGTCGTTGGCGGGCGTGCCGGTGCCGTGCAGGTTGAGGTAGTCGACGTCGTCCGGGCCGAGACCGGCGGTGTCCAGGGCCTGCGCCATGGCGGCGCAGGCACCCTTGCCGCTGGGGTCCGGGGCGGTCTGGTGGTAGCCGTCGCAGGACAGGCCGTATCCGCCGAGCTCCGCCAGCACCCGGGCGCCCCGCGCGGCCGCCCGGTCCGCCGGCTCCAGGACCATGAACCCGGCCCCCTCGCCGAGGGTCAGCCCGGTGGAGGCCGACATCGGCGAGCAGGGCTCCGGGTCCAGGGCCCCCAGGGCGCTGAACCCGAACGCCGACAGGGAGGCGAGCGGGTCGACGCCGCCGCAGATGACGTGGTCGACGTCTCCCTTCCACAGCAGCTCCGCCGCGTAGCCCAGGGCCACCGCGCTGGCGGCGCAGGCGTTGGAGAGGACCACGCGCGGCCCGCGCAGGTCGAACTCGGCCGCGATGTAGTCGCCGACACAGGGCAGTTGGGAGGCGGCCGCCTGCTCGGCGTCCAGTCTGCCCTCGTGCACAAGGCCCGCGTGGACGCCCTCCAGTGTCGGCATCGCGCCGAGGCTGGAGCCCACCACCACCGCGACCCGGTCCCGGTCGACGGTGTCGAGGTCCAGGCCGCTGCCCTGCAGCGCCTCGCGGATGGCGGTCGCGGCCAGGCCGTAGCAGCGGTCGAGGTCGGCCGGCTGTTCGGCGGTGACCATGCCCGCCCACTCGGTCAGCAGCTCGGAGGTGTCGAAGAGGGTGTTGGTGCGGATGCCGGACGCCCCGGCGGTGATGGACGACCAGCCCTTCTCGACGTCGTCCCCGGCCCCGGTGATCAGCCCCAGGCCGGTGAGGGCGATTCTCGGCGTGGTCATCAGGAGATCCTCGTGGTGAGCGAGCGGGCGATGACGCGGGGCAGGGTCACGGTGCGCAGCGGGCGCTCGGCGCCCTGCTCGTCCTCGGCGGCCAGCTCCAGACCGGGAACCCAGAAGGGGGCGTCCAGCAGCGCGAGGACCAGTTCCTCCTCCGGGTTGGCGGAGGGCGCCTGCCACAGGACGGTGCCGACCGTCTCACCTCCGGCCGTCACCTCGGATCCGGCGGTGAAGCGGCTCTCGGCCGGGGCGGCGAGGGCGGCCAGCCTGGCCGACTCGGGGGTCGGCTGCACCAGGTCGTCGGAGCCGTGGAACTCGCCGATGCGGTTCCAGTCGACCATCCAGGACAGGTCGGCCTCGTTCACCGTCAGCCCGGCGAACCCGGCCGCGTACACGGCCATCCCGGCCTCGGCCTGCACCCGGACCAGTCCCTCGGCGCCCACCGGCGCGCCGCCCTCCTCGGCGACGGCCGCGAGGACGGCCTCGTGGGCGGCCCCGGGGGCGTTGGACAGCAGGAGGTAGCCGTACTCGCCGGTGGTACCGACTCTCGCCAGGTGGGCCAGGGCGGCCGGCTCGTCGGGCAGCGCGGACTCGGTGACCGCGTGCAGGGTCAGGCCGGAGATGTCGAAGTCGACGAACTTGGCGGCCACGGACCAGGCGGTCGGGCCCTCGAAGGCGCTGGCGCCCCAGCCCTCCGGCTCGACCTCGATGGTGACGTCCTCGGGGGTGTCCAGCTGCTCCAGGTAGGCGCGCAGCTCGTCGGCGGTGACCTCGGTGCGCGGCAGCAGCCAGGCGTCGTCGCCGATCTCGAAGTGCAGCAGGATCGCGAACGGGGTGCCGTCGGCGTTCAGCGCGAGCGCCTCACGGACCGTGTCGGGCTCGACGAACTCGCCCGACCTGGCCAGGAACTGGTCCAGCAGGGAGATTCGCTCGTCGCCGGAGATCCGCACCAGCGGGGCGGAGATGCGGTAGGCGCCGACGGTGGTGCGGACGGTGGCGTAGTCGTCCGTCTCGGTGCGGAGCGGGGCGGTGGTCATGATGGGCGGTTCCTTTCGGTTCGATTCAGAACGAAGCAGCATGAATCCGTACGGATCGGCACTCATCGGTGTGGATAAGGGCGGATCAGTACGAAGGGTTTGAAGTGCTGGTGGGAAGTCCGGTGGTCACAGGGCGGGTTCGCCGCTCACGGCCAGGTACCAGGCGCTCGGCCGCCGGGCCGGGGACGCGCAGCCGATGAGCAGGCCGGAGGCGGTCGTGCGCAGGACGATCTCCGCCTCGCCCGGCCCGGGCCGGTCGGGCCGGCAGTGCAGCCAGCTGCCGTCGGACAGGCGGACCGCGGCCGCCGCGGCCCACACCTGACGGAAGTCGGGGGAGTTCAGCTCCCACCGGGTGCCCGCGGAGTCGATCACCACGGTGGTCTCGCGGGGCGTGTTCGGGGTGACCCAGAGAACGACCTCCTCCTCGCTGTCGGGGGCCTGGATGTCGACACGGACCGGCCCGCCGGTGGCATCGGGCGCGGTGAGCTCGAAGCCGATCCCCTCCTGCGGGCCGTACAGGCCGAGCGGGTGCTTCTCCGCCCAGGCGGAGGTGGACCTGACGCCCCAGCCCAGCCCGCTGGCGCGGCTGAACCGGCTGTTCTCGGTGGTGACCCACATCCCGGCGCTCCAGCGGGGGTTGTTGCCGAAGGCCCGGGCGCGCGGGAAGGGGCTGCGCAGGACCTTGGTGCCGCCCTCCCGCCAGGCGACCACGCCTGCCGCCGAGGCGTCGAGCTGGATCCGGCGGGGGCCGGCCACCGGCGCCGCGGCCGGGGCGGCGGGCGCGGCGGGCGCGTCCTGCGGGCGGAACTCGGTGCGCAGCCGGGCCACCCCGTCCGGCCCGGTGCGCAGTCCGCGCTCCAGCAGGCCGCCGTGGATCAGCCGGACCGGCTCCCCCACCGGCACCCGCACGCTCCACGTGGCGCCGGTCCAGGTGAGTTCGCCGCCGACGGGGGCGACCTGGGCGGCCGCGACCACCTCGGAGGCGTCGCGGACGCCGAGGCCCAGCCCGATGGGGTGGCCCGGCCCGGCGCCGGGGGCGAAGGTGCCCTGGCGCAGCGGGACGGTCTGGAACACGCGTCCCGGCCGGCGGGTGAAGGTGAAGTCCTGGCTCAGCACCCCCTGGGTGAGGGTGACCGTGCCGACGACCTCGTCCTCGCCGCACCGCTCCGTGACCCGCACCCCGTGTTCGACGGGGACGAGCTCCAGGTCGCGCGGCTCGCCCTCGCGCCAGCCCGCCGAGCGGTCCGCCCGGCAGCTGGGCCAGGTGGAGACGAACACCGGCCCGTGGTGGCCCTCGGCCAGCACGCGCACGGTCCCGTCGTCGCCGTCCACCTCGACCGCCAGGGCGCCGGAGGCGAACCGGTGCGGTTCCGGCCGGCGGGGGGCGCGTACCCGGTACGGCGGTTCCGCCAGCCGCAGTGCCCGGCCGGTGCCGTCGGGCCCGGTGACCTCCGCCTCGCGTACGGCGCCACGGTCGACGTCGACGCTCGCGGTGAGCCGGAACTCGCCGAGGGCCAGGCAGTAGTCGACGGTGCGGACGCCGTCCACCAGGCGGACGTCGGAGCGCAGTTCGTCGTCGCGGGACTCGGTGACGGTGGCGAAGCTGTTCAGTCCGCCGAGGGCGGCCCGGACGTCGGGCCCGAGGTCCGCGAACACACTGCGCAGGATCAGCGGGATGTAGTTGTGCAGCTCGACGTTGCCGTCCTCGCCGGGGGCGGTCTGTCCCACGGAGACGCAGCCGACGCGCCGGTAGAGCCGGAAGGCCACGGTGTTGGCCGGGTTGACGGTCAGCCGCAGCACGAGGCAGCCGGACTGCACCATCCACTCGACGGCATCCGTGAACAGCCGTCCGGTGATCACGCCGTTGCGGTAGGCGGGTGCCACGAAGAACATGTCGGCGATGAGTTCACCGGCGCGGGCGGAGCGTCGGCCGGTGTTGTGGAACAGGCCGAAGGTGCCCACCACACGCCCGCCGTCGACCGCCACGAGGAACGTGCCCGTGTCGCGCTCGGCCAGTTCGCGCTCCAGCTCCCGGCCGGTGATGCCTCCGGCTACCGGGTTGGGGTTGTCGCGGTGGCGGTTGTAGAGCTCTGCGATGTCATGCGCGTCGCCCTCCTGGTACGGGCGGATCGTGATGGACATTCCACACCTCCTTCTGTTCGGGTCGGACTCGTACGGGGTGGAGGGCTAGGACTTGCGTCCGGTGGTGACGATGAGGGAGCCGGCGGCGGCGAGTTCGGAGCCGACGGTGGCCCGCACCGACACCTGCCGCAGGCCGCCAAGGCGCTGGCCGAGCTTGGCCTCGAGGGTGAGCTGGTCGCCCGGGACGACCAGCCGGGAGAACTTCATCGAGCTGATGGAGCCGAGGTAGCCGACGCTCTGCGAGGGGTCGCCGTCACCCTGCGGCTCGGGCGACTCGATCATCTCGGCGACGTACACGACGGCCACGAGCTGGGCCATCGCCTCGACGATCATCACGCCGGGCATGATCGAGTGGTCCGGGTAGTGCCCGGCGAAGAAGGGCTCGTTCACCGAGACGCTCTTCACGCCGCGGCCCGACGCGCCGGGGACGACGTCGTAGGCCCGGTCGATCATCAGCATGGGCCAGCGGTGCGGAAGCATCCGCTTGATGTCGTCGGAGGAGTAACTGAACTTCTTCTTCGCCGCCTTGGCGGGTGCTTCGGAGGTGACCGACACGCTCACACCTCGCGGGCTTCGATGAAGTCGAGGAGGGCGTTGATGGAGCCGAAGGCCTCGAAGTCGTCGTCGCTGATCAGCACGTCGTACTCGTTGTTGACCATGACGACGATCTCCAGGGTGTCCAGCGAGTCCATCTCCAGACCACGGCCGAACAGCGGCTGGTTGTCGGAGACGACGGCCGGCTCCACATCCAGGCCGAGCCGGTCGATGATCATCGACTTGACCTTCATGTTCTTCTCCAGGCGGGCCTCGGCCTGGCTGCGGATGTCCTCGAAGGTGGCGACGGACATGGGGGTTCCTTTCGATGAGAGGTGACCAAGAAGAGGTGACCAAGTAAGGGTTGGTATGCGTCAGTTGGGGATCATTCCGCCGTCGACCGTGAGCACCTTGCCGGTGATGTAGGAGGCGGCGGGGCTGGCCATGAAGGCGGTGGCCTGGGCCACTTCGGCCGGGGTGCCCATACGGCCCATGGGGATCGCCTGCAGGGCCTCCTTCATCTGGGCGGGCGGCACCTTCTTGACCATGTCGGTGTCGATGAAGCCGGGCGCGACCACGTTGACCCGGATGCCGCGCGGGGCCACCTCGTACGACAGGGTCTTGGCCAGGGAGATCACTCCGCCCTTGCTGGCGGCGTAGTTGGCCTGTCCGGCCCGGCCCGCGATGCCGCTGGTGGAGGCGATGAAGACGATCGCGCCGCCACTTGCGTACATCTGCTTGGTGGCCTCACGGGCGGTGAAGAAGGTGCCGGTGAGGTTGGTGCCGATGACCTGCTGCCACTTGGCGCCGCTCATGGCGGCCAGATGGCCGTCGGCGGTCACGCCGGAGTTGAGGACGGCGACGTCCAGGGAGCGCCAGGCCGTCTTCAGCTCCTTGAACATGGCGGCCACCCGGGTCTCGTCGGAGATGTCCGCCTGGAGCAGCAGGGCCTCGCGGCCCAGGGCGCGGATCCGCTCGGCTACCTCCTCGGCCTTGGCGGCGTTGGAGCGGTAGTTGAGGGCGACGTCGCAGCCGTGCTCGGCCAGGGTGATCGCGATCGCCGCGCCGATGCCCCGCGAGGCGCCGGTGACCAGGGCCTTGGTGCCCTCGGCGAACAGGGTGCCCGGGGCGCTCATGCTTGGCCCCCCAGCATCGCCGCGGTCACCCGGTGGCTGCCCGGGTCGAAGCCCTCGGCCTCGGTGCCCAGGCCGGCCTCGGTGGCGGCCCCGAGGACCGCCTGGGCGACCGCGAGGTCGAGGATGCCCAGGCCGAAGGGCGAGAAGATCACGGAATCCCCGGTCGCCGGGGGCTCGGTGCAGCCCAGCACGGTGGCGATCTCGGCGTGCACGAACTCCCGGTGACCGACCTCCTGTTCGGCCTTGTGCAGGGAGGTCTGCTCGCGGATGGCGTGCTCGATGTCGTCGACGACGTTGTAGGCGTCCAGGACCGAGTTCGTGCTCAGGTCGCGCAGGGAGAGGTGCAGGATCACCTGGCCGGCGGGCCGCCCGGGGTGCTTGTCCAGGTCGAGCCAGTACGTCGAGTCGGTGGTCGCGATGCTGACGGTCTCGGCGCCGAGCGCGTCGCCGACGTCACCGGTGCGGAAGGTGATCCGCGGATACTCGGACTCCAGTTCGGCCGCGAAGACCTCGGCGCGGCCCGGGACGACGTCCTGGAGCACCACCGTGTCCAGCTCGGGGTGGGTCAGTGTGAGGAAGGCGAGGACGCGGTGGTTGATGGTGCCGCAGCCGATGAGGCCGGCGGTGCGCACCCGGCGGTCGCCGTGCAGGGCCCCGGCGGCGAGGGCGGCGCTCGCGGCGGTGCGCGAGGCGGAGATCTGGCTGCCCTCCAGCAGGGCCTTGGGGTAGCCGGTGGCCAGGTCGTTGAGGATCTGGACCGAGGAGGCCCGCTGCAGCCCCTTCTCCACGTTCGCGGGGAAGGAGGAGATCCACTTCAGGCCCATCACCGGCTCCGGGCCGCCCAGGTAGGCGGGCAGGGAGATGATGCGGGAGCCGGCCGGCTGCGGCGGGCGCAGGAAGCTGGAGAACGGCACCTGCGAGTGGCCCTGGCCGTGCAGCACGTAGGCGGTGCGCACCGCGTCGAGGACGGCGGGTTCGAGACCCGCCAGAGCGGCTTTGACGTCGTCCCGTCCGAGGATCTTCACGGCTCGCTCCTTTCTTGGTCGTTGGCCTGGTCGGTGTCTTGGAAGAGCGGGGTTTCCTGGAAGTTGGCCTCGACCCACGCATCGGAGTAGATGGTGTCGAGGTAGCGGTCACCGCCGTCCGGAAGCACCGCCACACAGGTGACGCCCGCCTCCAGCCAGCCGACGGCCCCCTGCAGTGCGGCGATCACCGCGCCGGACGAGCCGCCGGCGAGGATGGACTCGTCGGCGAGCAGCCGGCGGCAGCCGCGCACGCAGTCGAAGTCGGTGACCTTGACGACCCGGTCGGCGAGCCCGGGCCGCAGCAGCGGTGGGACGACCGCCGCACCGTGCCCGGGGATCGTGCGCCGGTGCCCGCGTTCCCACGGCTCCGGCGGTCCGAAGATGACGCTGCCGACCGCGTCCACCGCGACCACCCGGGTGTCCAGGCCGTTGTCCTGGATGTACTCGGCGCAGCCGCGCAGCGTGCCGGTGGTGCCGGCCGCGAGGAACAGGTAGTCCGGACCGCCGGGCAGCGCCTCGCAGATCTCGCGCATGGTGTGGTGGTGCGCCCGGGCGTTGTACTCGTTGGCGTACTGGTTGGGCCAGTAGGCGTCCGGCACGCTCTCCAGCAGGGAGCGGACCCGCTTGATCCGGGACGGCAGGTACTCGCCGGTGTCCGGGTCGCGGTCGACGACCTCGACCTTCGCGCCGTATGCCCGCATGATGGCGGCGTTCTGCTGGGTGGTGCGCGGGTCGACCACGCAGACGAGGTCGAGCCGGTAGAAGTTGCAGAGCTGGGCGAGGGCGATGCCGAGGTTGCCCGAGGAGGACTCCACGACCGTGGACACCCCAGGGACGAGCTTGCCGGCCTTGATGGCGTGCTCGATCATCGACTTGGCGGCGCGGTCCTTGATGCTGCCGCCCGGGTTGAAGCGCTCGCACTTGGCGTACACCTGGAACCGGGCGGGCGGGAACAGCCGGTCGAGGGCGACGAGCGGGGTCGATCCGATCGTCGCGACGATGTCGGGATCCCGGGAGCGGGTGGCGCCTAGCGCCAGCGCCGCCCCGTCGGATGCGAGGACGGTCATTCCGGCACCTTTCTGCTGATCTGGAGCCGCAGTTCGCTGACGTAGCGCTCGCCGTCCGCGTCCGCCAGCCAGGAGTCGTCCGGGGCCGGCAGCGGCTCGCTGAGGGTCACGAGGGCATCGGGGTCGAGGCGGCGCGCGGTGCGGACGAGGTTGGCGAAGGAGAGCACGAGGGTCGGACTGGTGAGGTCGACGAGGGACGGCTTGGTCTCCTCGGGGAACTTGACGAAGAGCAGGTCGGGCAGAGCGTGCGCGGCCACCCAGCGGCGTACGGCGAGGTAGTCGCGCTCCCGGTCGGCCTTCTGGGGCAGGGCGATTCCGGCGACGGGCAGCCGCCAGGTCTCCCGGAACAGGACCAGGTCGTCGAGGGTCACGCGCGGTGCGTGGGCCCGGTCGAGTCCGATCTTGAAGGCGTCGGCGGCGATGATGGAGACCGGCACCGCGAGCAGTTCGGCGATGCTCCACGCGCGCCCGTCCGGGGTGGTCGCGGTGACGGTGCCGTCCGACTCGGCGAGCGTGATCGCCGCCGCCGGATCGACGCGGGTCCGGTCGTCGTACGGGGCCCGGGTGAAGCCGATCAGCCGGTCCCGGGCGCCGATCGGCGCGGGGACCATACGGCCGCTGTTGCGCTTCCACTCGACCGGCAGCAGCGGCACCAGTCGCGGGGCGCCGATCGCCGCGTTGACCTTGTCCCGCAGCGAGCCGGCGTCGGTGGTCCAGTCGAGGAACGGCAGGTCCAGCGTGGCCAGGCAGGCGTGCAGTTCGCCGAGGACGACGGTGTGCTCGCCGGAGTTGACGGCGTCCGCGGACGGGGCCACCACCTGCAGGTCGGGGCTGTGCACGGCGATATGGGGCGAGCGCACCGGTCCGGTGGCGAAGACCGCGCGGGCCCGTTCCTCGATCTCCACGGCCTTCAGCCGCACCGGCACGGAGCCCGGGGCCGCCGCGTCCAGGGCGAGCACCTCGCGCCATTTCCCGGCCAGTTCATGGGTCGCGGTGTGCACGGGCGTGGCGTTGTCCCCCCAGAACAGACCGAGCACCTGCGTCCACACGTCGGCGAGGGTCACCTGCGGGCGGCGGGCCGCGGCCTTGCGCACGAACCCGGCGACCTCCGCCTCCACCAGCTCGGCGAGCCGGTTGCCGAACCAGTCCGCCGCGTCGGCGACCAGGGCCAGCGGACGGGCGAGCGCGTCGAAGAAGTCGCGCCCCAGGTCCATCCGGCAGTCACGCAGGGAGTCCTGGTAGCAGAGCGTGCGCCCGGCGTACGCCTTGCCCTCCTCGCGGGAGGCCGCCTGTCCGGTCGTACGGACGAAGAAGTCGTCGAGCCGGTCGAGTGCCTCGACGAGCTCCTCGGCGCTGCCCGCCCGGTCGATGGCGCCGCGCAGCCGGTCCAGTTCGGTGACGACCGCCTCGCAGCGGACGAACAGCTCCGGGTCGCCGATGCCCGCCACCCGGCGCCGCAGGATCTCCTCGGCGCGCACGTCCACCGGGATGTTGGCGTCCCAGGTGAGCACCCGCTGCTTCAGCAGCCGGGTCAGGATCTTCTCCGCCCGCTGCCGTGCCGTGGCCGGATCCCAGCCGGTGGCTTCCGTGATGGCCTCGCCGTTGCGGTCTCCGTCGGCCAGACGCAGCACCGCCACGTCGTCCTCGCGCAGCCGCACCGTGCGTCCGCCCTGCATGACCAGCCGGTCGCCGTCGAGGTGCACGTCGGGCCGGAGCACCGGCGGGAACCACCAGCGGGCGCCGGGCTGTGCGGCCATCCAGTCGGCCAGGGCGGCCACCGTCCAGCGTTCGAGGAACGTCCGGCTCGCGGCGGTGAGCGCCGGGCCGTGCTCGACGTCGACCGCGCGCTGCCCCCGGGCCACGGACATCCAGGCCGCCGGGCCGAAGAAACCGATCGTCTCCGCCTTGGCGCAGTAGCGCAGCCAGTACATCGCCAGGGTGCGCTCGCGCCGCCGGCGCTTGGACTCCGGGCCCCGGCCCGCCGCGATCGAGTCCAGCAGGTGGTACACCGTGCGGTTCTGCCAGGCGATGGCCCGCCGCACCCGGTCGTCGGCGGCGAGCCGGGCGAGCTGCCCCGACTCGGCCTCGGTGTCCGCCCGGTAGGCCGCCGTGAACTCCTCGTGGCCGCTTGCGCCGTGCTCGACGAGGGCCGCCGCCCGGGCGGCCCGGGGACCGCCGAGCAGGTCGAGGCCGGAGACCGGGAAGCCCGCGCTGCGCAGCAGCCCGACCCCCCACACCCGCCAGTCGCTGTCTCCCAGCCGGTACGCCGGGCCGAACGCCGACCAGTCGAGGGGGCGGCCCCCGCCGTGCGCACCCACCGGCCGCCGGCCCTCGGCACCGGCACCGGCACCAGGTGTGGCGTCGGCTGTGGCGTCGGCTTCGAGCACCGAGGTGGCCGTGGGCGTCGCGGCCGTAGCCGCCGTGGCGGCCGTCGTCGCCGTGACTGCCGTGGCGGCGGGAGCGCCCCTCATCGCCGTACCGGCCGTCGTGGCCGCGGCGGCCGTGGCCGTCGTGGGCCTGGCTGCCGGGGGCGCCGTGGCGGCGGGAGCGCCCGTCATCGCCGTACCGGCCGTCGTGGCCGCGGCGGCCGTGGCCGTCGTGGGCCTGGCTGCCGGGGGCGCCGTGGCGGCGGGAGCGCCCGTCATCGCCGT
>NZ_JBEYZY010000014.1:202557-217177 GCF_040646295.1 Streptomyces sp. NPDC046197
CGTGCCCGCCGTCGTGGCCGCAGCCGCCGGGACAGCCGTCGTGGCCGGAGCGCCCGTGGCGGCCGTCGTCGCCGTGACTGCCGTGGCCGTGGCTGCCGTGGGCGCCGTGGGCGCTGTGGCGGCGGGAGCGCCCCTCATCGCCGTACCGGCCGTCGTGGCCGTGGCGGCCGTGGCCGTGGCGGCCGTGGCCGTGGCGGCCGTGGCCGTGGCGGCCGTGGCCGTGGCGGCCGTGGCCGTCGTGGGCCTGGCTGCCGTGGGCGCCGTGGCGGCGGGAGCGCCCGTCATCGCCGTGCCCGCCGTCGTGGCCGTAGCCACCGGGGCAGCCGTCGTGGCCGGAGCGCCCGTCATCGCCGTGCCCGCCGTCGTGGCCGCAGCCACCGGGACAGCCGTCGTGGCCGTAGCCGCCGGGGCGGCCGTCGTGGCCGGAGCGCCCGTGGCGGCCGTGGACGCCGTGGCGGCCGGAGCGCCCGTCATCGCCGTGGCCTCCGTCGTGGCCGTGGTCATCGTGCCGCTCCTTCCAGCGGCTCGGCGGCCGACCGGGCCGCGACCGGCTCCAGGGACGCGGCGGGCGCCGAAAGCGCCTTCGCCAGGCGGGAGACGCCCTCGGCGATGCGCTTCTTCGGCACGTGGCTGAAGCACAGCCGCAGTCCGTCGGCGTGCTCGCCGTCGATGCCGAAGTGGCCGCCCGGTACGAAGGAGACCCCGTGTTCGGCCGCGGCCCCGGCGAAGCGGGAGGTGTCCACGCCGTCGCGATGGCGCAGCCAGATGTAGAAGCCGCCGTTCGGGCGCTGCCACTGCCAGGGCCCGTCGGTGCCGAGCTCGGCCTCCAGCGCGTCGGCCATGAGGCCGCAGCGCTCCCGGTAGCTCGTGCGGTAGGCGTCGATCAGGTCGGTCCAGCCGGCCCGGGTGTGGAAGGCCGCGAGCGCGGCCTGGGCGAGCGCGGACGGCGACAGCGCCATCACCTCGGTGGTACGGCGCAGGGCCTGCGCCAGTTCTCCGGGTGCGGCGATCCATCCGCAGCGCAGGCCCGGTGCGAACACCTTGGAGAAGGTGCCGAGGTAGACCACGCGGTCCGGGTCGAGCGCGTGCAGGGCGGTGGTGGTCTTGCCGTCGAAGGACAGCAGGCCGTAGGGGTTGTCCTCGACGACCAGCAGGTCCAACTCCCGGGCGGCGGCCAGCAGTTCGTGCCTGCGGGCGACGGACAGGGTGGCGCCGGTCGGGTTCTGGAAGGTGGGGTTGCAGTACAGCAGCCGGACCGTGCGCCCGGCCGCGCGCAGCCGCAGGACCGTCTCGCGCAGCCCGGCCGGGTCCAGGCCGTCGGCGTCCTCGGGTGCGGGGTGGAGGGTCAGGCCGGCGGTGCGGAAGGCCGCGGCGGCGCCGGGGTAGGCGGGGGTCTGGCACAGGACGGTCTCGCCGGGGACACCGATCCCGAGGCCGAGGGCCATCAGGCCCATCTGAGATCCGCCGGTGGGGACCAGGTGTTCGGCCGGGGTGGTGGTGCCCTCACGGGCCATCAGGTCGTTGATCGCCGGTACGAGGGCCTTGGCGACGTGCGGGGTCGTGTACTGGAGGGCGAGCTTGCCGCCGAGCCTGACGAGCCGGGAGAGCTGGGCGGAGATCGTGTCGAGCGGGAGGACGTCCAGGTCGGGCAGGCCGCCCGCGAACGAGATGACGTCACCGCCCCGTTCGAAGAGCCGCGGCATCTCCACCGCGGGTCGTATGTCGGTCCACATGGCGGTCAGCTCCCTGATCTGGCCGGCAGGGAGGCGGCCAGCCGGTCCTGCACGGAGCGCCACAGCCCGGCGGAGGAGGTGAGCGCGGGGTCCCCGATGACCTCGGGGTCGATCTCGACCCCGTACTGCTCCTCGACCGCCATCACCAGGGCGACGGTGTGGAGCGAGTCCACGCCGAGGTCGACGAGGGGGGTCTCCGGGTCGGTGACCGTGACCGCGCAGATCTGCTCGACGAGCTGGTCGAACTGCGACTGGGTCGGCTGGTCAGACTGCGACTGGTTCATGGCTGGTCCTCGTCGGTGTCGTCGGTGGTGTGGGTCGTGTCGGTGTCGCCGGTGGCGTAGCGGCGGTCGGTGTTGCCGGTGCCGTCGATGTCGCCGGTGTAGCCGGTGTCTTCGGTGCGGCCGGCGGTGTGGTGGTGTCGTGGGCGGGGGCCGGCGGTTCGAGCAGGCGGGCCGCGGCCGCGCGGTCGGGCTTGCCGTTGGCGGTCAGGGGCACCGTGTCGATGAGGGTGATCCGGTCGGGCATCCGGGCCCGGTCGAGCCGCAGCGCCAGGTGGGCGCGGATCTCCTCGACGGTGAGCGCGCTGCGCACCGCCAGGTGCAGCGGTCCGTCCTCGGGCTCGGGCCGCAGCGCCACCGCCGCGGTCACCCCGGGGATCCGCTCGGCGGCGTCCTCGATCTCGGTCAGGCCGAGACGGATGCCGCGCCGCTTGATCATGTCGTCGTTGCGGCCGACGAAGTAGAGCCGGCCGTCCTCGTCGAGGTAGCCCTGGTCACCGGTGTGCAGGTCGAGCGTGCCGTCGGAGCGGCGGACGTAGCGCTGCTGCCGCTCCAGCGGGATGCCCCAGTAGCCGGCCATCACCGTGCTGCCCCAGACGACGATCTCGCCGACCTGCCGGGGCCCGAGCGTGCGTCCGTCGCCGTCGGCGATCCGGACGTGGTCGCCGGGGATGGGCCGGCCGACCGAGTCGGGGTGGGTGGCGTACTCGGCGGGGTCCAGGATGGAGATGCGCTTGCACTCGGTCATGCCGTACATCGAGGCGAAGACCGATCCGGGGAAGACCTCCAGCAGTTCCGCCATGACGGCCCGGCCCGGGCGGGCACCGGTGTTGGTGAACAGGCGCACCCCGGTGGGGCGGCGCAGTTTGCGTTGCAGCAGGGTGAGCATCTGGGCGAGGGAGGGCACCAGCGGGACCACGGTCACGCCGTAGCGCTCGATGACCCGCAGCAGGCCGCGGTCCCCGGCGCGCTCGGCGAGGACGAGCGTGCCGCCGGTCAGCGCGCAGAACAGCGCCTGGTAGAGGCCGTAGTCGAAGGAGAGGGGCAGCCGGCACAGCACCACGTCGTCGGCGCGGTAGCCGAGGCGGGCGTTGATGGCCTCGACCGAGGCGAGCATCTGCCGGTGCGGGCAGACCACGCCCTTCGGGCGGCCGGTGGTGCCGGAGGTGTAGATCAGCATCGCGACGGCGTCCTCGGGGACGTCGGCCGCGAAGTCGTCCGCGGGAGCCTGCTGGACCTCCTGCCAGGCGTGGGACGGCTCGACGGTGCGCCGGGCCCGGTGTCCCGCGCCGGGCGAGCAGATCGCCAGGGCGGCGGAGCAGTCGTCGATGATGTGGCCGAGCTGAAGGTCCGTCAGCTCGGGGTGGACGGGGACGAAGACGGCGCCGATGCGCAGGGTGGCGTAGAACAGGGCGAGGAAGGCGCGGTCGTTGCCGCCCGCGTACACGACCCGCTCCCCCGCGGTGACGCCCTGCCCGCGCAGCCAGCCGGCCGCCCGGTCCACGGCCGCGCCGAGCCCGGCGTAGCCGACGGTGCCCTCGGAGTCGATGACGGCCGGGTGGTCGGCGCGGTCGGCGCGCCGGCGCTCGAAGAGGTCAGACACCAGCATGGACGGTCTCCCCCTTCCGGACGGCCGCACCGGCCGCCGCGCCGAGCAGGGCGTGGACCTTGCCGACGTCCCGGGCGGAGTTGACCGGGAGGACGGCGAGTTCGGGGTGCCGGCGCTTGAGGATGCCGGCGAGCGTCTTGGCGGGCGGCAGGGACACCGTCAGCTCGGGCTCCAGCCGGGCCAGGCTCAGCAGGCACAGGTCCCAGCGCACCGGCCGTACCACCTGCTCGACGAGGCGGCCGCGGATCACCTCGGGTGTGGCCAGGACCTCGCCGTCGGCGTTGGACAGCAGGAGTCCGCGGGGCCGTTGGAAGGGGACCGCGGCGGCCGCGGCGGCGAACGTCTGCCGCGCCGGCTCCATGTACGGGGTGTGGAAGGCACCGGCGACCGGAAGCGGTTTGACGGTCGCCGCGGGCGGCGGAGCCGCGGCCAGCTTCTCCAGGTCCTCGACGAGCCCGGCCGCGACGATCTGGCCGGGGCCGTTGAACGTGGCCGCGGTCAGGCCGAGTTCGGCGATCCGGGCGAGCACCTGAGGCTCCTCGCCACCGACCACGGCCGCCATCGAGGTGGGTGCCTCGGCGCAGGCGGCGGCCATGGCGCGGCCTCGGATCGCCGCGAGCCGTACGGCGTCGGTGGGCGTGAGGACCCCGGCGTACACGGCCGCGGTGAGCTCGCCGACGGAGTGGCCGGCCGCGACCGCGGTCTGCCCGGCCGCCGCCGGGGCCAGCTCCTCGTGGACCAGCAGGCCCTGGGCGACCAGCAGGGGCTGGGTGTGCTCGGTCCGGGCGATCTCCGCGGCCGAGGCCCGGGTGCCCAGGTGGACCAGGTCCACGTCGGCGGCCTCGGACCAGGCCCGTACGCGCTCGGCGTGCACCGGGTCGCGCAGCCAGCCGGCCAGCATGCCGGGCGTCTGGGACCCCTGACCCGGCGCAATCATTGCGAACATTTGTTCTATCCCCCTTTCGTGTTGAGTACCCATCGCGCGGCGCGGGGCCGGCGGTCGGTACGGGCGGTGCGATACGGAGATGCGAAGCCAACCGGGACTCGGGCCTGGCGGGGCCTGGGCCGCTGGGGCCTGGGCCTGGGGGCCCTGGGCCGTTCGTGGCCCGGGGGGCTACTGGCGGCCCGTGCTCTTGGCGAAGCGGCGGATCGCCATGAAGGAGAAGGCGGCGAACCAGGCGACGATGTTGATCACGGCGCCGCTCAGGCTGGAGTGCTCGCCGCTGAAGGTGTAGCCCTCGGTGAGGGAGTAGCGGGCCAGCGTCGAGACGCCGTACATCGGCGTGTACCGGGAGATCTCCAGCATGGTGCCGCTGAGCGGGATGAACAGGTTGCCGAGGAAGGCCAGCGCGGTCATCGTCAGGCCCGGCATGTGCATCACGACCTCGGGCTTGAGTGCGAGCCCCAGGAAGATGCCGAGCGCGGCGAACACCGCTGCGCCGAGCCAGGCGACGAGCAGGGAGGTGATCCACACCTTGGTGTCGGCGTGCGCCCCGGTGACGACGCCGAGGACCCCGACGATGGCCACGGGCACGGCGGCCATGACCACCGAGCACAGCACCTTGACGAACAGATACCCGGGCGGGGCCAGTGGGCTCAGTGCGATCGTGCGCATCCAGCCCGCGGACCGCTCCACGGAGATGGTGGCGGCGGAGCTGGTGGCGGCCATGGCGGCGCCGTACACCGCGAGGCCGATCATCATCCAGGCGGCGAAGTTGCCGTGCGGCAGCGTCCCGTGGGACGGGGCGGTGCGGAACAGGGCGAGGTAGAGGACCGCCGGGAGCAGGAGGGTGAAGATGGTGGTCTGGCGGTTGAACCGCCGGCGCAGCTCGTAGCGCACGAAGGTGGGGTTGACGCCGCTGAAGGCCGAGGTGCGGGTGCGCACGGGGGCGGTCGGCGCGGTCACGGTGGTCATCGGGGGCCCTCCTGGGCGGCGCGGCCCTGGTCGGTGATGGCCATGAACGCTTCTTCGAGGCTGCGCGGGGCGACCTCGATCTCGGTGGCGGACGTCTGGTTGACCAGCAGCCGCAGCAGCGCGTCGGAGTCGGTGGTGTCGAAGTAGTGCCGCTCGCCGCGGACCACGCAGGAACGGACGGCGGGCGCCCCCGCCACCGCCTGCGCGTCGCGCGGGCTGATCAGGGCCGAGACCGTACGTCCGCTGATGGCCGCGCGGATGGACGAGGCCGAGCCGTCGGCGACCACCCGCCCCCGGTCGATCATCACGACGCGGTCGGCGAACTGGTCGGCCTCCTCCATGTAGTGGGTGGCGAACATGACCGTCATGCCGCGCTCGGCGTCCTCGCGGACGGTGGCCCAGAACTCCCGGCGCGCGACGACGTCCATGCCGGCGGTCGGTTCGTCCAGCACCAGGAAGTCGGGGTCGGACAGCAGCGCGACGGCGAACCGCAGCCGCTGCTGCTCACCGCCGGAGCACTCGGCGACCCGCCGGTGGCGCAGCCCGGTGATGCCGGCGCGGGCCATGACCTGCTCGACGTCGGCGGTGGGATGCAGCGAGCCGAGCATGCGCACGGTGGCCTCGACGGTCAGGTCGGGCAGAAGCCCCCCGGACTGCAGTACCGCGGCGACCCGTCCGGCCCGCACCGCCTGCTGCGGCGCCCGGCCGAAGAGCTCGACGTGACCGGAGTCGGGCCGGGTCAGGCCGAGCAGCATGTCGATGGTGGTCGTCTTGCCGGCACCGTTCGGCCCGAGGAAGGCCACGATCTCGCCGCGCCGGATCCGCAGGTCCAGCCCGTTCACGGCGGTGAACTCCTCGCCCTTGGCGTTGGTGAAGCGCTTGACGACCGTGCTGAGCACGGCGGCATCCGGGGACGTCACCTCCCTCGCTGCCGGCCGGGGTTGGGTTTCGATCATCATCCTCAGTCCTCACCATTTCCGTGGCCGTGTTCTTGGCGAGAACCAATCTCCCGTGCCGCTCTATCGGCGGGGACCGACGCGGCTACGGATCCGCTATCGGGCGGCTATCGGAACGCGGTTGACCCACCGCTTCGGGGTGCGGGCGGCCCCGGCGCGGTCCGGGAAGACGGCCCGGCACAACGGCCGGGGCACGGGCGGCCCGCATCGACGACTGACCGAAAAGCCGTGCATCCCGTCCGGGACGGCTCCGAAGCCGCTCGCCACGAGCGGGCCGCCGTCCGGCCCCGGGCGGTTCACGAGCACGTCATAGAGTGCCCTGCGCACCCCGGCCCACCGGGGTGGAAGACCGAAACGGTGACCGACTGCGCCACAGAGAGTGACCTTGACGACCGACAACGATGAGCTTGCTGCGCGTACCACGGTCCGGATCCGGACGGCTCCCTCGCGGGCGCACACGGTCGTCGCGCGAGCCCGGCCGGGCGTGGCCGTGTGGCTGTCCGGGCTGGGCGTCGCGCTGTACGCCCTGGTCGGGGCGAGCGCGCCCAACCACAACACGCTCAAGACGCCGATCACCTGGCTCAGGCTGCCCGCCCTGCCCGGCACCGTCTCCCAGGCCCTCACCTGCACGGCCACGGTGCTGTCGTGCCTCGGAGCACTCCTCGCGCTGCACGCCCACCGCAGGGGCTGGAGACCGGAACCCCGCGTGCTGTTCGGCGCCGGTGCGCTCGCCGTGCTCGTCGTCGCCGACCTCACCCCGGTGGGTTCCTCCGACCCGGCCAGCTACGCAGCGTACGGCCGTATCGCCGCGCTCGGCGCGGATCCCTATGTGACGACGCCCGCCCAACTGGGTGGCGCCTACGGCGATCTGGTGAGCGAGGGGTGGCGGGACATCCCGTCCGTGTACGGGCCGGTCGCGACATGGTGGCAGGCCGCCGCGGCGTACGTGGGCGGCGACCGCCCCTGGCTGACGATCTGGGTGCTGATGCTGGCGAACGCGGCCGCGTTCCTGGCCACCGGCTACCTGCTGATGCGCACCGCCGACGATCCGGTCCGGGCCGGCCTGCTGTGGACCGCCAACCCGCTGCTGATCGGCGTGCTGGTCGCGGGCGGGCATCTGGACACCCTCGTCGCCTGCCTCGCCGTCTGCGCGGTCCACTTCGTCCGACGGGCCGCCGGACGGCACCACGACCTGTTCGCCGGAGGGCTGGTCGGCCTGGCCTGCGGAGTCAAGATCAGCGCTGCCCTGCTCTGCGCCGGACTGGCCTGGCCGTTGCTGCGTTCGGGCGCGTGGCGGCGGGCCGCCCGAATGGCAGGCGCGAGCGCGCTGACCCTCGCGGTCCTCTACGGCGCCTACGGCGTGCATGCCCTCGCCCCGCTCTCCGCGGCCTCACGCCTGGTCTCCAAGCCCTCGTTGTGGCTGGTCTTCGACCACTTCGCCACCCCGTTCCTGGGCCGTCGTGCGGCCGAGGCCGCCACGAGTGTGCTGTGGCCCCTGCTGATGCTCGCGCTGGCCCGGGCACTGCGCCGCCGGGTCCCGGCGGACACTCCCGCCGTCGTCGCCGTACCGTGCGCGCTCGCCTTCGCCTGGGTCCTCACGGCGCCGTGGACGATGCCCTGGTACACGGCGCTCGCCTGCGCGCTGGCGGCGCTGTTCCCGCACGGCCGCCTCACCCAGTACCTCGCCGTGGCCACCGCCGTCCTGAGCCTGTCGCACAACTCCGGCGGTCACGGCTGGGCCGAGTGAGCAGATTCCGGCCTCGTGCGCGCCGCCTTCCCCGCGACCGCGTGCGCTCTTGACAGTGTGCGGACAAGGGGCCAACGTACGCCGGAGTACGGACTGTTGGCCACACCCGTCACCCCCCACCCCGCACCGCTCCGTACCACCTCTCGTACCGCCGCCATCGCCTGCAGCCTGCACGGCCGCACCCGAAGGCGCCGCGACAACGTTGTCCACACCCGTGCGAAGTTCCCTCGCCCAGTCGCTCAGCCGCCCGTCGAAGGGAAGGGTCACGATGGCACGACCGACAAAGAGACCGAGCAGACGGCACGGACGCGGTGCGCCCCCGCCCCGGGCGCTGGCGCGGTTGCGCGCCCTGTCCGCCCTGGCCGCCGGCGCCCTGGTGGTGGCCGCCGCCTCCACTCCGGCCGTCGCCGCGACGGCCAGGCCCGCGCTGGTCGCCGACCCCGCCTCACTCGTCAACCCGTTCATCGGGACGTCGAACTCCGCCGACGACTTCCCCGGGGCCGACATGCCGTTCGGGATGGTGCAGTGGAGCCCCGACACCCCGCACCGGCCCCTCGGCGGCGGATACGAGTACAACGACTCGTCCGTCACCGGCTTCAGCCTCACCCACATCGCGGGGCCGGGCTGCGGTGCCGCCGGGGACATCCCCGTGCTGCCCACCGTCGGCGCCGTGAACACCGGCGCCACCGACGGCTTCTCGCACGCCGCCGAGTCCGCCGCTCCCGGCTCCTACACGGTGGCGCTGGACAACGGTGTCAGGACGGAGCTGACCGCCACCACCCGCAGCGGCATGGCGCGGTTCACCTTCCCGTCCACCGAGCAGGCCAATCTGGTGCTGAAGCTGACCGGCAGCCAGAACGGCGCCTCCCACACGCAGTTCGACGTCGTGAGCAGTACCGAAGTACGGGGCCAGGTCACCAGCGGCAACTTCTGCGGAGCCCGCAACTCCTACACGGTCTACTTCGACATGGTCTTCGACCAGCCGTTCAGCCACGGCGGCACGGCGGCGGCCACCACCGTACAGCCCTCCCCCAGCACCGGCGTCCCGCCCAGCACCCCCGAAGCGCCGAACAGGCCCGTGCTGCACGGTGCCGCTCCCCGTACGGCGCGCACCTTCGCCCCACGGGCGAGCGGGACCGACGGCTACGTCACCTTCGACACCACCGCACACCGGGTCGTACAGGCCAAGGTCGGCATCTCGTACGTGTCGGCCGCCGGCGCGGTGGGCAACCGCACGGCGGAGAACACCGGCTGGAGCTTCGACGGCGTACGCGCAGCGGCGAGGAACAGCTGGAACTCCCTGCTCGGCCGGGTACGGATCGCAGGCGGCACGGCCGGCCGGCAGGCCGTCTTCTACACGGCGCTCTACCACTCGCTGCTGCATCCGAACGTGATCAGTGACAGCGACGGCCGGTACCCGGGCTTCGACGGCACGACGCACACCGTCGACGCCGGCCACGCCGCCGCCTACGCCAACTACTCGGGCTGGGACGTCTACCGCTCACAGGCCCAGCTCGAAGCGCTGCTCGCCCCCGAGGTGGCCTCCGACACCGCACAGTCGATGGTCGACGACTACCGCCAGACCGGACGGTTCCCGAAGTGGTCGGAGAACAACGGCGAGACGTACGTCATGGTCGGTGATCCGGCGGACGCGATAATCGCCGACTACTACGCCTTCGGCGCCCGGGACTTCGACACCGCCGCGGCGCTGAAGGGCATGGTCGCCAATGCCACCGGCGCCAACAACAACCGGCCCGGCCTCGACTACCTGGAACAGCTCGGTTATCTGCCCAGCAACGGCAGCTACGGCTGCTGCAACTACTACGGTCCCACCGCCACCACGCTGGAGTACGACTCGGCCGACTTCGCCGTCTCCGCGCTGGCCGGAGCGCTCGGCGACACGGCTGACCAGCGCCGGTTCGCCAACCGGGCGCAGGACTGGCGGAACCTGTTCAACTCCGGCAGCGGCTTCGTCCAGCCGCGCGACGCCTCGGGCAGCTGGACAGCGGGCTTCTCGCCGACCTCGGGCAACAACTTCGTCGAGGGCGACTCCTGGCAGTACACGCCCATGGTGCCGTTCAACCTGCACGGTCTGGCGGTGGCCATGGGCGGCGACACCGCGATGGCCCGGTATCTCGACACGGACCTGTCCTCCCTGACCGGTGCCGGCGGCTACACCGACCTCGGCAACGAGCCCAGCCTCAACATCCCCTGGGAGTACGACTACGTCGGCCGCCCGTACCAGACGCAGAAGACCGTCCGGCAGGTCCAGGACCAGATCTGGACCGACAGCCCGTCAGGACTGGCGGGCAACGACGACCTGGGCGAGATGAGCTCGTGGTACGTGTGGTCCGCCCTCGGCATGTACCCGGAGACCCCCGGCACCGCCGATCTGGCGCTGGGCAGCCCGCTCTTCGCCCAGGCGGTCCTCACGCTCCCGTCCGGCAGGACCCTCACGGTCAACGGCACCAACGCCGCGGACGACGCCCCCTACGTCCAGTCGGCCACGTTCAACGGCGCGACCTGGGACAAGGCGCACGCCCCGGCCGGAGCCGTCGTGGACGGCGGCACGCTCACCTACGTGCTCGGCACCACGCCCAACACGTCCTGGGCGTCGGCCCCCTCCGCGGCGCCGCCCTCGTACCCGGGCTCGCCCAGCTACACCGACGTCGGCACCTCCAGCGACTCCGACACCTCCTCGGCGAACTTCGACGGCGCGGGTCACAGCTACTCCGCGAACGCCCTGTCCGCCGCGGGAGCCGGCCCCGGTTCGAAAATCACCGCAGGCGGGGTCTCCTTCACCTGGCCCGACGTACCGGCCGCCGCACCGGACAACTACGAGGCGAACGGGCAGACCGTGCCGGCGTCCGGCACCGGTGCCATCTCGTTCCTGGGCGCCGCGAACAACGGCCCGGCCTCGGGCACCGCGATCGTCACCTACACGGACGGAACCACCCAGTCGGTCGGCGTCCATCTGTCCGACTGGACGCTGAACGGCGGCAGTTCCGCGCCGCTGTCCGACAACACCGTGGCCGTGACCACCGCGTACCGCAACCACGCGGGCTCCCCGGCCGACGCCGTGAAGACGTACGTGTTCGCCACGGCGCCGGTGCCGCTGGCCGCGGGCCGGACGGTCAGCAGCGTGCGGCTGCCGTCCGACGTCGGCAGCGGCGGACTGCACGTCTTCGCGGTCGGCTTCGGACCCGGCACCGCCATCGGACCCGCCACCGGACCCATCGTCTCCGGCGTCCGGGCCGGCCTGTGTGCCGACGACCGCGGCAGCACGGCGGCCAACGGCAATCCGCTGCAGATCTACGCCTGCAACGGCACCGACGCCCAGCAGTGGACGGTCGAGCCGGACGGCACCCTGCGAGTGCTCGGCGGCTGCATGGACGTGACCGGCTCCGGTACGGCCGACGGCACCCTGATCCAGTGGTACGCCTGCAACGGCACCGGTGCCCAGCAATGGCGTCCCGGCCCGGGCGCCACGCTGGTCAACCCCGAGTCCGGCAAATGCCTGGACGACCCGGGCTCGGCCACCGCCTGGACCACCCGACTCCAGCTCTTCACCTGCAACGGCACCAACGCCCAGCGCTGGACACTGCCGTGACGGGCCGCAGCCACTCGGGCTGACCGCCGATCCGTCATAGGGACGGTACGGGGCGACATCACCCCGTACCGTCCGTCAATTTACCGTCGCACCCGCAAATTTAGGTAAGTGCCCGAATAGGTGACCGCATTTTGGGGCATCGCGGATGCGGGTGTAACACGGCAGTGCTTGCGGGACGCAGAAGGAGGGCAGAAGCGGTGCGGCGACCCGGGTTGAATTTCGGCTGGGCGGGCGTGCCGAGACGGCAACGCGTCAGATCGGATTTTTGTGAGCAACTTCGACCCGGTTTCCGGATATCAGACGTACGACCAGCCATCGGGCTCGGCCCGCGCCGTGCGCCGGCAGTCCGCCGCACGGCGTACCGCCCTGACGATCTGCACGATCACCGACATCGCAGCAGGACTGCTGGGCCTGTGGATCCTGTTGTTCCTGCTCCATGCGAATCGGGCCAATGCATTCGTCCAGTTCATCCGAGGCACGGCCGACTGGCTGGCCTGGTGGTCGCAGGACATTTTCACCGTGGACACAGAAAGTCTACGCGTTGTCCTCAACTATGGCCTTCCGGCTCTCTTGTATTTGCTGATCGGCCATGGGATCGCCGCCCGGCTCAACCGGGCCTGACAGTGCACCGGCCATTACCGAAGACCGTCAGGAACCGCTGCAGCCGACGCCTTCCGAACGTTCGCGGACGCGTAACGCCCGGAAGCGTGGTTGCCGCGCCCGGCCTCCCCACCGCCGACACTGTGGGCGGTCCGCTGCCGCAGGTGAGCCGCCGCGCATACCGATGGGCGCATGCGGGACCGCATGCGCCCATCGGTATGACGCGCCGTACTGCGGCGCAGCCGGCTACCTGAGGTAGACGAGGCCGTCCGTGGTGATGGCGGGACGGCCGCTGGTGCCGACGACGACGATCTTGACGGTGTGCGTGGCGCTGCCGGACCAGAGTGGAGCGCTGGGCCGGGCGATCGGCCTGGGTGGTCGGTCCGCGCGATCCATGCCGTCCCGCACGCTGTGACACATCTGTGCGACGCAACGCTGACGATCTTGTAAGGGCGGCCAGGGGATCCGTCACAGCGCAACGTGGGTCCACCGCCGCGTGGTCGACGAACGGTGCGGACGGGAACGGTTTTGGGCCAGGAGGGCGAGCACCGCAGCGAGCAGGCTCTGGACGCGGAGTTGGGTGCCGCCGTCGCGCGGGCTCAGGCGGGCGACGAGGCCGCCTTCGCGGTCGTGTACCGGATCGTGCAGCCCAGACTGCTGGGGTATGTGCGCGGACTCGTGAGAGACGACGCCGAGGACGTGACGTCCGAGGCGTGGCTGGAGATCGCCCGTGATCTGGGCCGGTTCAAGGGAGATGGCGTCGGCTTCCGTGGCTGGAGCGCGACCATCGCCCGCCACCGGGCCCTGGACCACCTGCGTCGGCTCCGCAGTCGTCCCGTATCCGATGCGCTCGACCCGAAGCTCCTGGAGTTGCCGGGACCGGACAGTGCCCACGACCAGGCCCTGGAGGCCCTCTCGACCGAACACGCACTGGAACTGGTGCGCAGCCTGCCCCGTGATCAGGCCGAGGCGGTGCTGCTGCGCGTCGTCGTCGGCCTCGACGGTCCGGCCGCCGCTCGTGTCCTCGGCAAGCGTCCCGGCGCGGTCCGCACGGCCACCTACCGCGGGCTGAAGCGTCTGGCCCGCCAACTCGGCGCGGCAGATGTGACAGAGAAGGGGGCTCATACGCTGAGGCAGTCGAATTGAGCAGCGACGGCGCCAGAGGCGTATGTCAAAAGAGCAACGATCACACAAGGACGGACACAGGCATGGGCACCCGACACAGCGAAGGCGGAGCCTTCGCCCGCCCATGCGCTGGTGCGAGCGGCCCGGAGCCCCGCGCGGACGCGATCGCGCCCCCGGGGCTGGAGTCGGCGCTCGGCACCGCGTTGCGCGCCGATGCCTTTGACCCACCGGCCGAGGAGCGGGCCGTCGCCGCCTTCCGCGCCGCCCGCGACGCAGGCGCTCACCAGAAGGTGCGGACGCGGAGGCGGGACGACTGGCGGCTGCGGCGTAGCCCGGCGCGACGTTCGGTGAAGGCGGCCCTGGCCGCGTTCCTTGCGAGCCTCACTCTGGGGGGTGTGGCGATCGCAGCGATCGGCCTGCCCGGTTCCGGGAAGGCGCACGACGACGGTCCTGGACGAGCGCGCCCGACATCCACCGCCTCGAAGGCCGCCGCGGCGACGTCGGACGACGCGGCACCCTCTGGGCCCGCCGGCGCCCCGTCCAAGAGCCGGCCGCCTACGGCCAAGGACATTCAAGCCCACTGCCGCGCCTACACGTCGACGCAGGGGCGGGGCAAAGCACTCGACTCGTCGGCCTGGCAGCGGTTCATCGCGGCCGCCGGTGGCGAGGACAAGGTCGCCGCCTACTGCGCCGCCCAGTTGGCCGAAGCCAAGGCGGACGGGGCGGCCAAGGCGAGCGCAAGGCCGAACAGCAAGGCGGGCGACCAGAAGGACGCGGGCAGGCACGGAGGACGACAAGCGCGGCCCAACTGACGTACCGCATCGCCCGGTACGTCGCACCGATCCCGTCGGCTCGGCCGACGACTGCCGGGCACCTGCGTACGGCGCAGGGCGGTTGCAAGTTCCGAGATCGTGTAGATCGTCCGTACCCGGCGGGAGTTGACGCGGGACGTTCGCGTCGCGGGCGGTGGTATCCCCTGATCGGCCTGCTGCTGGTCTGCGCCTGCGCAGTGCTCTCCGGCGCCCGGACCATCACCGAGATCAC